>UQGR01000008.1 GCA_900540705.1 uncultured Mollicutes bacterium | reverse complement strand
TCTTAATATAATTATTAAAAAACGAATAAATAAAAAAATTCCAGACAAGAAAGAATAAGGTATGACTTGAATCGTTATACTGAAAGAATTTATTGAAAACAAATATGATTTCTATGGTAGAAATATAAAGAACACAGTATATGTGGAAATGCCGCCCAACCAAGAACAAACAAAAAAGCTGTCATAGCTCGTTTACTGCGAGGTAATGACAGCCACTAATGCCAACACTATAACCAACAAACCGTAAGATAACCTTGCGGTTATTTTTTTCTTAAAAAGAACATTTCACATTAGTCAATTAGATAGTTTTTGATTATCTGCTATCCCCTTAAATGCTTCGATTCACATTAAATTTATCTGAATCAATATTAAATTCATTAATGATGGAAGCTCCTATCATTATATCAGCCCTAATCCGGTTTAGCTGCTTTTCATCTAAAGGCTTAGAAATATTTACCTCTAAGGAATCACCACTATTGTTGATTAAAATATAAAAATTTCCATGCATAACAATAAAGCAGATTCCTCCTGCATACATTCCTTCTAGTTCTAACATCTTCTGAATCATCACAGGAGTAAGAATATAAAATCCATCCTCTTTACTGCTGGCATAGCATTTAAATTTTTTATTAAATTCTATGACCTCAGTATCAAAGTTGGTCAAAGGTCTTCCCTGAAATCCTCTAGGAGCTCCATTCACAACCTTTAATTCTATATTTAGATCACGCTTAAAATCAATTTTGATAATTCTTCCTTTAAAATAAGTTTCATAGGAGGTCTGAGTATTCCCATGGGCATCCCGAGTTACAACTCTTTCCTGCATAACACAATCACACATTTCATAGGGAATCCCATTGTAGCTACAGGAAATATAATCCTCCTGAGTATATCGGTCTGGAACGGCAGCTACGCGAAGAGAGTTAATCTCATCCATAGATATCCCTCCGTTAGGTCTATATACAGCATCTACTCCTAGCTCATCGCGGATGAGCTTCTTGACTATAATGTCCTTAAATTTTTTCTTAAAGCTTCTCTCCTGGCTTGCAGCTACAATGCAGAGAATCATACAAGGAATAAAAAGGATTGTCCCCAGAAAAAAACCAAAAAATACAAGAACTAATCCAATTATCCCTAAGACTCCACCACATATATACATAATTCTACTTTTATTTTTTACAGTTTTTCTTTCAGTCTCTAATTCCTCTAGGCTTTTCAAACCTTTAGCTTCATTTTCCATAACCTAAACCCTTACTTCCTAATTTTCTTTTATTTTAACCTTATTTTCTCTTCTTTGCAATATATAAAAAAGAAAGACCTTAAAATCTTTAGGACTTAAGGTCATTTAAAAATTAATTTTTGTTTAAATGGTATACAATTTCTTTTAGCTCCGAACAAATCGAATCTATCTTTTGATTTAGAAAATCATCGTCTAATTTGTCTACTCCTAACAAATAGTCTGTTGAGACATGGAAATAGCTAGCAAGCTTTTTAATAATGTCACTATTCATTAGAGTAACTTCATTGATATAATTATCTAATGTTCTTCTTTCAATTTGTAAATCGTCTGCTATCTTTTTTCTTTCTAATCCACGAGAAGAAATAATTTCTGCAAGTCTTGTTTTCATTTTTTAATCTCCAAATTTATTACTTTATTCTATTGTATCATTTTTCAAACTAGTTTCTTTAGCAAAGAAAGAAAAACCAATAAATAGAAAGAAAATGTAATTGGAGATCAACTACAAAACTCTTTAAATTTCAGAAACTTTTTGTTCAATTAGGGCAATAGCCTCTTTAAAATTCATCTCAGTTTTTACAAGAGTACTCCGATCCTTAAGCTCTACAATACCCTCATTACTTCTTTTTCCACAAACAATCATATAAGGAATTCCCATAAGCTCCCAGTCCTTAAATTTAAAGCCTGGCTTGGCATTACGGTCATCAAGAACAGCCTCAACGCTCTTAGAAAATGCAGAATAAATCTGATCAGCCAAATTCTTTTGACTTTCATCACTATAAGCAATAGGAACGATAACCACATGATATGGGGCAACGTTGAGTGGCCACTTGATTCCAAATTCATCATGATATTGGTCTACAATAGATTGCAGAGTTCTAGACACTCCAATCCCATAACAGCCCATCACCATTGGAATATTTTTTCCTTCCTCATTCACATATACACAATTCATAGGCTCACTGTATTTTGTTTGTAGTTTAAAGATTTGTCCAACCTCTATACCTCTTTCTTGTTTTAAAGGCTTTCCACAAACCGGACAAAGATCGTTTTCAACAACCTTTCTTATATCACAAACAACGCCCTTAAAATCACGCTCATAATTCACATTGACTAGGTGAGTGTCTAATTCATTCGCCCCTACAACAAAGTTGCGCATTTGACTGACCTCTATATCAATGATTATTTCACAATGTAAGCCCACTGGACCAACAAAGCCATGGTAAGATCCTAGGCTTCGAATTTCCTCAGTTGTGGCTAGTTCTAAATAATTCTCATTAGAGTTTAAGGCATTGACAAGCTTAATTTCATTGACCTCTCTGTCTCCTCTAACTAATACAGCCACTAGCTTTTCATTTACATAGTCATGGTAGATTAAGGTCTTTACAGTATTTTTAGCATCAATGTTTAAGAATTTAGATACCTCTTCAATTGTCCGCATGTTCGGAGTAGATACCTTCTGCAACTCCTTATATTCTTCCATAGAGGCTTCTCCTAGCTTAGCGGTAGCCTTCTCCACATCGGCTGCATACCCACAGGCATCACAATACACTATTTCAGATTCTCCTACATCAGATAAGGCCATAAACTGATGAGATCCATTCCCACCAATATTTCCTGTATCTGCTAGAACCACCTGATAATGAAGTCCAAATCTGCTAAATATTTTAGAATAGGTATCATACATAGTTTGATAGGAAATTTCTAAGCCTGCCTCATCCTTATCAAAGGAATAGGCATCCTTCATAATAAACTCTCTACTTCTCATCAAACCAAAGCGAGGACGTCTTTCATCTCGATATTTATTTTGAATCTGGTATAGACTAAGTGGTAAGTTCTTACTAGATTTTACCAAGTCCTTGACCATTGCTGTAAAGATTTCCTCATGGGTAGGACCTAGACAGAATTCCCGTTCATGACGATCCGTAAACCGCATGAGCTCTGGACCATATTTCGTCCAACGACCAGACTCCTCCCACAATTCCTTTGGCTGTAGGGCAGAGCATAAAATCTCTATAGAGCCAGCCTTGTCCATCTCTTCACGAATGACAGCCTCTATCTTATGTAAAACTCGCAGTCCAAGTGGTAAAAACTGATATACTCCTGCCACTAGATTTTTCACCATTCCAGCACGTAAAAGTAAAATATGAGAATCAATTTTAGCCTCCTGAGGCGCTTCCTTTAACGTGGAAATCAGCATTCTACTTGCTTTCATTTTTACATTACACTTCCTTTTTTCATAAAACACTAAAAATTATATCATAATATAATCATAAAATCTATGACAATAAAAGCATTTTCAAAAAAGATTTTCACACTTTTTCTTTTCATTTTCATATTTTTATAGTAAAATAAGAACAGAGAATTTTTACGATGGAGGAAATTTATGGACAAAGTAATTACCAAAAACGAACTGGGTATTTTCGCTCTCGGTGGTCTTGGAGAAGTCGGAAAAAATATGTATTGTATAGAATATCAAAATCAAATCTTTATCATTGATTCTGGTATCCTATTCCCAGATGAGCATCTTTTAGGCGTGGATTATGTGATTCCAGATTACACCTATTTAGAACAAAATCAGCAAAAAATTGTGGGTCTTTTTATTACTCACGGGCATGAGGATCATATTGGTGGTATTCCCTTTCTTTTAAAGAAGGTTACGATTCCGAAAATATTTGCGGCCGGAGTAGCTGTAGATTTAATTGAAAATAAGCTAGAGGAGTATCCAGAACTACTATCCAAAACACAGATTGTAGAATTCAAGTCCCATTTTAAATATACGTTTAAAGGAGTCGAGGTTTCCTTTATACGGTTAAACCACTCTATTCCAGACGCCTTTGCGATTGTATTCACAACGAGTCTTGGAATTATTATGCACACGGGTGATTTTAAAATTGACTTTACACCAGTTGGACCTGCAGCGGAATATGAAAAGCTGGCCTCTTTAGGTCAAAAAGGAGTTCTTTGCTTGCTTGCAGATTCTACAAATTCCTTAAGAGAAGGCTTTACAGAATCTGAAAAAAAGATTGGTGCCTCCATTAAGGAGCTATTTTCTAAAATAGAAAATCGAATTATTGTGGCAACCTTTGCTTCCAATATTTTTAGAATTGAACAAATTGTAGAAGCCTGTGTAGAGGCAAAGCGTCACATTGCCATCTTTGGTAGATCTATGGAAAAGGCGATTGAGGTTGGCCAGCAAATCGGCTACATTAAGCCACCAAAGGGAACCATCATAGATGCCTCAGACATCAATAAATATAAACCAAATGAGCTATGCTTCCTATGTACCGGATCTCAAGGAGAGCCACTAGCGGCCTTATCTAGAGTGGCAAATGGATCCCATAGAACCATCAAACTAATTCCTGGAGATACCATCATCTTCTCCTCCAGTCCAATCCCTGGAAATCAAGAGGGTGTGAACCGAACCATCAATTTATTATTTAAAAGTGGAGCAAATGTAATCACCCATTCTCCAATCACAGATACGCACACCTCAGGACATGCTTCTATGGGTGAACAAAAGCTGATGCTCTCTTTAATCAAACCAAAATACTTTCTTCCGATTCATGGAGAATATAGAATGCAAAGAGTTCATGGGAATACTGCAATTGAGTGTGGAGTTAAGCCTGAGAATATTTTCATTTTAGAAAATGGGGATGTCGTTGCGTTTAGTGAAAATGGAGCCCGTTTTGCAGGCCATGTGACTTCTGGAGAGGTATATATTGACGGCACTGGAGTCGGAGATATCTCTTCTACCATCATCAAAGAAAGAAAATACCTTTCTGAGGATGGAATGTTCTCCTTAGTCATTACCGTAGATGCTCAGAAAAAAGAAATTCCTTTTGAACCACAGGTTGTATCTAGAGGCTTCATCTATATGAAGGATAGTGAAGAACTCACAAAATCTATTGTTGCAGAGGCAAAAAAGTTTTTAGATTCCGAAATGAAGAAGATGAAAATCTTAAATTTCAATGCGTTAAAATATAGCTTAACTGATTTTTTAAATCATTTGATTTATTCAAAAACGGATAGAAAGCCTATCATTATACCTATCTTTATGGTAGTTGATGCCAAGGCCACAGAAGATTAAAAAAGCTAGAGGGATAAATTCTCTCTAGCCTTTTTTATATCCTTTTTTAAATCCTCTATCTGATCCATCGTACGTAAAGGAAACACCTCTTTATCTAAAGTAAGAAAATGAGTACAGCCCAACAATAGGTTTTTCTTTTGCTTAAAGTCTAGTTTACCAAGAATCTCCACGACTGGCGTTCCCTCTTCTATAGCTGCAATAAGCTCTGTCCCATCAATACATTCTATCGGATAATGCTCCTTGACATAACGGATGGTATTATAGGAACCCATAAAGATGTTTTCCTTCTTTAAGTAAGGAGAAAAATATTCAAATACACTCAATATGGGAACCTGAAAGCAACTTCTAAGAAAGCCTGTAACTGTAACAGATAAGGTATTGCAAGCCAGAATAATTAGCTCTGCTCCCTGGTTCCGCAGGTATTCCACTAAATAATAGGAACGCTCTAATAGAAAAAGCTTTGATTTATTTCCATAAGGAAAGTAGCCTCGATCTAAAACTACTATGAGCTGATCCTGTGGACTTTTTATTTTTTTAGCAACTGCCAAGCCACCCATACCACTATCTAATATTCCAATCACCATATCCAATCACCATACTATAAGTATATGAAAAAAGAGCCCTATTTAGGCTCTAATATTTTTCTGATTTTTGCAGAAAAGCTTGTGGTCCGATTTACATCATTTTTAAAGGCTTGAAATACTTCCTTTGTGACATAGGAGTCATTAAACGCATCATGAACCTGTAAATCATCATTTTCATAATAAATTTGATAAAGCTTAAATAATCCTGCATCATTCTTCAAATTATAATAATTTTTAATCAGCTTAGATAAGTTGACAAAGCGCATATAAGGCGCTAATGAGGGTACCTTATGAAGCAGATAGGAGGAGCTTAAGGTGATACTATCATTCCTACCATAGACGACAACGGTGGGACGATATTGTAAAAGCACGGCTTTAAAATCCTCATAAAAGTCCATATAAGGGATAGCCTTAGAATAAAATTGAGAATTCTCAAGCTTTAAAAAGCTTAAGGTTCTATTGCTGAGCTTTGGATTGACCTTAGGAAGAATATAATTTGAATAACGACTAATCTCATCCCCGTTTGCATCTACAAGCAAATAGCCAGCCTGAATAATCTCAGCCTTATATTCCTTTCCAGAGTACCCATATCCTGGCATGGTCATTTCCAAATCTAAAAACATGATATTTCCTAAACTAGATAAAAATTTAGAAAGGGAACTATTGATTTCTAATTTATCATAATAGTTCACTCTCTTATTTAAAGAAAAACTAAAAATTTGATTGACATAATTTACGATATAAGCATCAATTCCCTTTTTACGGAAGGTTTTATTTTCATCGTATTCTAAGTCAATATAGATTCCTTCATATAGGTATCTTTTAAACAAGCTTAGCTGACTACTTTGAAAATAAAAATAAATGATTCTTTTATAGGCCTTTATCCCTATCAATTTATGCTCAATATTGACCTTTACAATGTTTCCTAAAATATGCATATTAAGACCTCTTTATAGAAATCGACATTCCATCCCCAATTTTAAAGATGGAGGTATCAAAATTAGGATGCTTCAAAAGATAGGAATGAAAGCTAGAAAGCTTCCGAATAAGACCTCTTAAGGATCTAGATTGATTTAATGCATCTTCCTGATGCTCAACCAACCCATGGAATAGCATATTATCACAGATTACAGCTCCAAATGGAGAAAGTAATGGCGTATATAAATCAAAAAAATGGGTATATTGAGCCTTGGCAGCATCAATGAATATCAAGTCAAAGGTTCTATCCTTCAGCTGCCCAAAACAGGCTAAGGCATCCGCTTCAATGATTTCAATCGCATGCTCAAGCTTTGCCTGCTTCACATTCTTCTGGGCCAACTGAACCATCTCTGGATTACGTTCTATGGTTACAATCCTCGCTCCACAGGCCTTATGCATCCGAATGGCAGAATAACCAATCGCTGTTCCAATTTCTAGAATGATTTTAGGCTGTTTTAATCTTAAAATAGATTCCAAAAAGGCCAGCCCCTCCTCCTGAATGATGGGGACCTGATGCTCTTTGGCATATTCTTTTAGCTCTAAATCTAAAGAATCAAATGTTAAATTTAGTAGATTATTCGCACTCGCAGCTTCCATCGCAGTCACATTCCTCAGAGCCACAGCCACTACAGCCACCACAGTTTCCACTACAGCCTTCTTCCTCTAGCCCATTGGAATAGTCCTCAAGTAGACCCTCTAGCATCTGCCACTCTTCCTCTGTTTCCACCTTCTGCAATTCTCCAGTGCCGTCACCCTTTTCGATATAGCATGCCGCAGAGGCTTCGTTCGTTCCCCTTGGAACAAATACGACATAATCCTTTTCAAATTGATCAGAGTGATAGGTAAAAAGGATATCACAAACGACTTCCTTACCATCCTCTGTTGTTATTGTAATTGTACGATCTTCCATATGTTTCTCCTTTTAAAATTTTAATTTATCTAAATAATTTTGCAAGATGACGACAGCGGCCATTTCATCCTTTTTTTCACGACGATCTTTGCGACGAACATTTCCTAAAATCATTGTCTTATCTACCATTACAGTGGTAAGCCGTTCATCCACTAAAATCACCTCTAGGGAAGAATTTTTTTCAATGAGATTCTTAAAATCATAGGAAATCTGAGCACGAATACCAGCATCTCCATTCATATGCTTCGGCAATCCTAAAACTACCTTGGTCACTTTTTCCTTTTGACAAAATGCTATGGTATACTCTGCGGCCTTTTTATAGGCATTTTCTGGAAAACGATAGGTTTCCACCGCTCTGGCCAAAAACCCAAGTTCATCTGAGATAGCAATACCAAGCGTTCTACTGCCTAAATCTAATCCGACATATTTCATCGGCATAATTCCTTCACATGCTCTATTGCAGCCTGGGTTTTAGAAGCGTCCTGTCCACCAGCCTGGGCAAGGTCCTTCTTTCCGCCTCCACCACCTTGGCAAAGCTTAGCTGCCTCTTTTACAAGCATGGATGCATCTAGTGTTTTTGTTGCACAAACAAAGGTAACCTTGTTGTGATCTACACTCGCTAAAAATACGACCTCTAAATTCTTATTATTTCTTAACGCTACAGCCATATCCTTTAATAAATTAGATGGAACTGCATCTAAGCAGACAAATAGCTTATTCTCTTCAATTTGTGAATCAAAGCGATTTAAATTAGATAAAGCATTTTGACTCTTCTTTGCATTATATTCCTTTTCTAAGACCTTCAAAGCATTTTGAGCCTTTGCCTTCTCTTCTCTTAAGGCTAAAATATAGCGATAGCCAAAACAGGTTGGTTCATGGAAGCTATAGGCATAGGTCAAATATAAATCTTCCTTGGCTGCAGCCTCTGTAAGCTCCTTCGCCTTATGCACTGTTTCTAAAATTGATTTACTTAAATTATCCCCAGCCTGCTTTACATATTCCATAGCGTTAGAGGAGGTAGATGCCATAATACGGAATAAGCCATTTCCAATAGATTCATAGGAATTGATGGCAAAGCTTTCAATTTCTTTTGTGTTATCGACATGCGTTCCTGCACAAAACTCCTTTGAAACCTCCATATCTACCACTCGAACGTTTGCTCCATACTTTTCACCAAATAAGGCCATAGCGCCAAGCTTCTTCGCTTCTTCAATTGGTAAAACAACTGTATTTACCTTATGGGATTCCTGAATAAACTGATTTACTAAATCCTCAATTTTTAATATATCCTCATCAGATAGGCTATTGTAGTTATTGAAGTCAAACCGACAATAGGTAGAACAAACCTGAGAGCCCTGTTGATGAACATGTGCTCCTAAAACCTTCTGGAGGGCTGCCTGTAAAAGATGGGCTGCCGAATGGTTCTTACGAGTCAAATTCCGATTTTCCTTATCCACAACCGCATAAACCAAATCCCCAACCTTAAATGGATTATGCTCCAAGATATGAAGATGCTGTCCATTAGGCATTTTACAAACATCTAAAACTCTCACTTGATCAAGCATTCCCTTATCGCTGAGCTGACCACCTGAAAATGCATAAAATGGGGTTTCATCTAAAACGACACCCTGGTCAAAAACGGCAATCACTCGTGCCTTATGGTTCGTAGAATAGTAGCCAGAAAACTTAGATTCTGCTTTAAAATTTAGGAAAGCCTCATTCTGCCCTGACATAGAAGCTTCATCCTTACGGGCATTTCTAGCTCTTTGTTTCTGTTCCTCTAATAGCTTTTTAAATCCATCCTGATCCACAGTTAAATTATGCTCCTGAGCATACTCAATTGTAAGCTCAATAGGAAAACCATAGGTATCGTAAAGAAGAAAGGCATCTGTTGCGGAAATCATCTGTTCTGTCTTCTCAGCAATCGCACTAAAGCGTTTCTCTCCTGCTGCCAAGGTATCTAAAAATTTTTCCTCTTCTGCTGTAATAATTTTTTTAATAATCGCTGTTTTTTCATGAAGATATGGATAATATGGATCCATGATAGAAACTACAACATCCACAAGCTCTGCCATAAATGGCTTTTCAATACCTATGGATTTGGCATATTTTGAGGCTCTTCTCAATACTCTTCTTAATACATAGCCTCTACCTTCATTGGATAGAACAGCTCCATCCGCGATAGCGAAGGTCAACGTTCTTACATGATCTGCAATGACCTTGAAAGCCATCTGTCCTGTATATACCACATTCGAAATTTCTTCAATTTTAGCGGTAATTGGGCGGAATAAATCAGTATCATAATTGGTATGAACTCCCTGCATTACACAGCATAGTCTCTCTAATCCCCAACCAGTATCAATGTTCTTAGAAGGAAGCTCCTTATAATCCTTACGAGCCACCCCCTCTTTAGAGCTATATTGAGAAAATACGATATTTCCAATTTCTATAAAACGATCGTTATCAATATCATTTTCTATCAGTTCTTTTCCACGCTTATCATAGGCTTCTCCTTGATCGAAAAACATCTCTGTATCAGGCCCACATGGTCCTTCTCCAATTTCCCAGAAGTTTCCTGCAAGAGGAATTAAGTGTTCTGGCTCAATTCCTGCCTTAAGCCATAAATCTCTAGCCTCTGTATCCTCTGGATAGTAGGTTATATAAATTTTATCCTTAGGGAACGCAAACCATTTTTCATCAAAGAGAATTTCATAGGCATAAGAAATTGCCTCCTTCTTAAAATAATCTCCAATAGAAAAATTACCTAACATTTCAAAAAACGTATGATGGTGCGTAGTCTTACCTACATTTTCTATATCGTTTGTACGAATACACTTTTGGGCATTTGTAATTCTTGGGTTTTCAGGAACAACCGTCCCATCAAAATATTTCTTTAAAGGTGTAACACCTGCATTGGTCCATAAAAGAGTTGGATCATCATGAGGAACTAAAGAGGCTGAAGGCTCTACCTTATGTCCCTTAGACTGGTAAAAATCTAACCACATCTGTCTAATTTCACTTGAAGTCATTTTTCTCATTTTAAATAAACCTCCTACTTCATTACTAAAAAAACTCTAGTATATAATATTTTACCAAAATTTGCAATCTTTATCAAGAATAAACTACCTTTTCCCAAACATATCCTTCTTTTTTCTTAAGGAAAGAAAAATTAGGTCAAAAGGAGGGTTTTTATAATTTAAAGAAAAAATAGGATATAATATTTTTGGTGAAAAAATGAATCAAAGAGACTATATTGAACTCATAAAACTAAAAAGACAGACACTTCTCCTCTCACAAAAGGAGCTAGCCAAGCAAATCCCCATCTCTAAGACCGCCTATTGTAAAATAGAGAATCACAAACAAAATCTTTCCTTTTTTCTAATTGTACGATTAGCTATTCTTTTAGATATCGATTTAAATCTACTAAAAGCCCCACCCCAAGCTATCGTTTTTTATGATTAGAAAAGCCTGAGTTTTACCTCAGGCCTTTCCTATTCTATATTTATTTTTTTTAATACTTGCTTCATTGGCTTTTTTAATTGTTCACATTCACTAAGCATCATTCCAACAAGAATGCCTAAGCCTAACATCATTAATTTCTTCATGCTTTGTTCACCCAATATTATTTTTAGATAAAACTATAGAATTACTATGGTAATTTATTCCATAAAGCTATAGGGGGTTATCCCCTCCATATCATATTCTCCAAAAACATCAAAGGGAAGGGACGCATCTAATAGCTTCAGTTCTGGAACCGAGTTCACAGATAATCGATTCAAAAGGCCAGTTTGTCTCACAGGCTCCATCGTTTGAATGGCTTCCTTTAATACGGAAAGATTTCCAAGGATAATGAGTTTCTTCTTCGCTCTTGTTATTGCAGTGTATAGTATTTTTTTTCTAAGCATCATATGGTAGCTTGGCAAAATAGGTAATATGACATTGTCATACTCGCTTCCCTGAGACTTATGGATGGATATTGCATAGGCTAACCGGAGATTTTCCATTTCCTTTGCAGGATATTGAATCATCTTACCATCAAAATCGATGATGAGCGTATCCTTTTCCTTAACCTTCATAATCCCCTGAACAACTCCAATATCTCCATTCATCAGCATTAAAGTAGGATCATTTTTAAGTTGTAAAACCTTATCATTCTTTTTAATTATCAGCTGGTCTCTAACTAGCTTTTCTTCAGTTTCATTGTATCTAGTGGTGATGGCTTGATTTATGGCATCAATTCCGGCAACACCTGCATACATAGGAATTAAAATCTGCATTCCTAATTTTAAATCGTTTCCCCCATCCACATAGGCGTCTAAAATGCGATACAGTAGTTCTTTTATATTTTTAGCCTCACAGGGATAAAAATAGACCTCTTTTTTTTCACTAAAAATGCGAAAATCTATTTGCCCAGAATGGACCATATTGGAAAGACGAATGATGTTAGAATCCTTTGCTTGGCGCATAATCTCATAAAGCTTAATAGTTTCAAAAAGATTAGAGGCAATCAAATCATGAAATACATTCCCAGGTCCAACAGAGGGAAGCTGGTTTTCATCGCCGACTAAAATCAACTGAGAACCTAAAGGTAATGCTCTAAAAAGGGAGGCTGCAAGATGGATATCAATCATAGAAGCTTCATCTATAATCGCAAGAGAACAGGATAATGGGGCCTCCTCTGTCATAGAGAATCCACCCTCATAATTATAGCCTAAGGCCTTATGGATAGTAGTGGCTTTAAAGTTTGCAACCTCACACATCCTCTTCGCCGCTCTTCCAGTCGGAGCCATCATTGTAACCTTCATATCTAATTCATCACAAGGAAAAACCAAATCATTTAATATTGCATAGCATCTAAGAATGCCTTGGATAATCGTTGATTTTCCTGTACCCGGCCCACCTGTAATAATAGAGAGCTTATTACTCAAGGCTTTTAAAATAGCCTCCTTTTGAAGGTCTGTATAGCGAATGTCCAAATCCTGCTGTACCTTCTCTATTGTCTTTAAAACCTTATCCTTAGAAAAAAGTTTCTTTTTATAGCTTTTAATTTTTAACAAGCGCTCGGCACATTTAACCTCACTTCTATACAAGGAAGGTTCAAAATAGCGGTCCTCCTCCTGAATAACTAACTGTTGCTCAAGAAGGGTACTCAAGGCATTTTTCAAATTGTCCTGAGTTAAGGTAGAGGAATGATTTAACAATGCTTCACAGGAATTTAATAGCTGAGATTCAGACAAAAAGGTATAGCCCTGCTGATAACATACGGCATTCAAGGTATAGCGAAGAGCCTCTCTCAACCGAAGAATATCATTTTCCTGAAAGCCAAGACGTAAGGCAAGGGCATCACTTTTTTTAAAGCCAAAGCCATCAACATCGTAGATTAAGCAGTAAGGATTCTCCTCAATACGAAGGGCTGCCTCATTTCCATATACTTCATATAAGCGATAAATCATCTTATCTGTCAAACCAAAGCCATAGAGCTGAATGAGAACCTGTTCTTGGGCATAGTTCTCTTTTAAAACCTCTGTAATGACTTTCTTTCTAGCAGCTGTCATCTGAGGAACTTCATCTAGACAATCTGGATTATCCATAATCTTGTTGATACAATCCAATCCTAAAGTAGCTACAATTTTTTCAGCAAGCTTTTGACCTATTCCAAAAAATTTATCACTTGAAAGATAGGAAATCAACCCCTCAGAGGAATAGGAATTACTTTTCGTATAGGATTCAATTCGAAACTGTCTTCCATATTTGGCATGTTCTAAAAAGGTGCCGACAAATTCATACTCTAACCCTTCCTCTAGTTCTAAAAAAGAACCGACAATGATGAGTTCTTCCTTGTGAGACGTAAGAATTTTGGCAACCTTATATAAGGAATCTTCACTTTTATAAATATAGGATTGAATACTACCTATGACAATCTCACTCATCAGTATCTTCTTCTTTCCTCATTATAGTACACTTCCTCAATGATGGCTCCTCCTAAGCAAATCTCTCCATCATAGAGTACGACTGCTTGCCCAGGAGTAACAGCTCGACAAAGCTCAGGATAATTCACTCGAATGGTAGCCTCATCCACATACTGAATTGTCACAGGAATATCCTTTTGTCGATAACGAAATTTAGCTGTATATTCCCTTCCCTCTACTGGGATATCACAGATCCAATTATACTCTCTAGCAAGACACCAATTGGATTCCAAATAAATACTGTCATGCCCTTGACCAACAATCAGCTCATTCTTCTCTAAATCCTTCCCGCAGACAAACCAAGCTGCAGAAGCATAGGCATTAGACCCACCAATACCGAGTCCCTTTCGCTGGCCAATCGTATAATACATTAGTCCATCGTGTGTTCCGATGATTTTGCCATCCACTGTCACCATATTTCCAGGCTGGGCCGGCAAATAATTCTTTAAAAATTGTTTAAAATTACGCTCACCAATAAAACAGATTCCTGTAGAATCCTTTTTGACAGCAGTTGCCAAATTACATTCCCTAGCAATCCTTCTAACCTCAGGCTTTGTCAAATGACCAATAGGAAATAAAGCCTTTCTAAGCTGGGCTTGGGTGAGCATACATAGAAAATAGGTTTGATCCTTATTGTCATCTATTCCTCGTAAAAGATAGCTCTTGTCCTCTAGATGACGCACTCTGGCATAGTGTCCCATCGCAATATAATCGGCACCTAATTCCTCTGCTTTATTTAAAAAAGCATTAAATTTAATATATTTATTACACATGATATCTGGATTTGGTGTTCTTCCCTTTTTATATTCCTCTAAAAAATAAGAAAAGACTGTATTCCAATACTCCTCAATGAAATCAACACGGTGAATAGGAACAGACAAGCTCTCTGCCACCTTTACGGCATCCTGATAATCTAGCTCCTGAGGACATACCTCATTATTCAAATCAGGATTTCCTAAAATATCGTGATTGGTTGCAGAATCCCAATTTCGCATAAACATAGCCTCAACCTGATAGCCCTCATCCTTTAATACCTTTAAAGCTACACTTGAGTCTACTCCCCCAGATAATCCTAATATGACCTTTTTCATACATTCACCACCTAACACCAAATATTTTAGCACATAAGACAATAATAATCTAGAAAAGAACATATTTTTTTTGTATAATAAGAAATAGGTGATTTTATGGAAAAGGAAAATGAACATACCTATGACAATGGATTTCATCCCAAAGAGGTTGTCCTAAAAGAAAATTATAAATTTTATAATCAAAATATCTTTTTTCGTTTTCTCTCAATGCTTACTGTATGGTTTACAAGACTATGGATTCTAGTTCCTAGACTTTGGATGGGAGTTAAGGTTTATGGTAGAAAAAATAAAAGAAAGGAAAAGGGTGTAATCCTGATTTCTAATCACATTCACCCACTAGATGCTTTCTTTTTAGCAACGACCTTCTACTTCAGGAAAGTCTATGTTACCATGCTACAAAGCAATTTAGGGTTTGGACTAGCCTCTAGGTATATGCGGATTGCTGCGGCTGTACCAATTCCAACAGAACGACGTCAGTTAAGAAGATTTAATGAACAAACTAGGATGGCTTTGGAAAAAGGAAAGAACATTCTGTTTTATCCTGAGGCGGCCTTAATGCCTTATTGTAACCATATTAGAAATTTTTTACCCGGTGCGTTTCACTACGCTGTCCTTTATGACAGACCTATTGTACCCTGCTGTTATACCTTCCATAAGCCTAAGGGTATTTATAAGCTACTAAGAGGAAAAAAGCCTGTCGTTCATTTCCATATTTTAGAGCCTTACTATATTAAGCATTCCGATAATCGCAACGAAACAATTCAAAGAACGACAGAGGAAGTTCATAAGATTATATCTGATTTCTTCCTTTCCCATAATGAATATGATTATGATAAAGAAAAGACCATGTAAATCATGGTTTTTTTTAAAAATATAAGGTATACATATCTAAATGTCCATAGGTGAATTCCGCACTGCCTTCTCTTTGAAACCCATACTTTTGATATAGGCGAATGGCACGAGTATTACAGGCATCTGCTAGAATTCCAAGTCCTAGAACTGAACGCTTTTTCGCTTCTTCTATCATGTTTTGAATCAAAAAGGAACCATAGTGCCTTCCAAGACATTCGTTAGAAACCATAACCCTTCCAAAGCTGTAGAGGTTTTCCTTTAAAAAGGTTCCTTCAGGATATTCCACATAGGCAGGATGAAAACAAGAGTATCCTACAATTTTACCTTCATCTACAACTACTCTTCCGTAATGATGTTCTAAATCATCCAATAATAGGTCATCCTTGGGATATCCATCTAACCATATCGGAAGGTTTTCCTCAACGATTCTTTCCTTTACCTGGTTTTTTAAACAAATAATTTCTAATAAATCCTCTAGCTTGGCAATGCGATATTCCATAGCTCTTCACCCCTAACTCTTATCATTATAAATATAATTTTTAATTTTGTCAAAAAAATAAGTCTAAGGAATTACAGCGGGTCTTGAATTATTGGTAAAATATGCTATTATATTTGTATGTAGGGTGTGATACAAATATGGAAGAATTAGAGTTAGATTTACACTATAAATCCGGCAAAGATAGAGCAATGGCCGGTATACTTGGTTTCTTTATAGGACTTGCCGTCATTGTTCCAGGAATCAGTGGTTCGACAATGGCTATCATCTTTAAGCTATACGATAAATTATTATATGCCATTGGAAATATATTAAAAAGGTTTAAGCCCTGCTTCTTATTTTTACTCCCCATTGGGTTAGGAGCAGTGATTGGCTTTGCATTAGGGTTTTTCGCGATTAAGCATTTGCTTGAACTACTTCCCTTTGCAATTATGGCTTTTTTTGCAGGGCTAATGGCAGGAGCCTTTCCTGCAGTGGCGGATGAAATAAAACAAGAAAAGCTCAACTGGAAAAGAGTTCTCTTATTCCTCTTAGGCCTTTTGATTCCGATTGCAATTGGCGTTGGCTCTACCTTCCTTCAAGGTGGAGTACGGAGCTTAGAAAACCTCCAATTTTATCATTATCTTCTATTTATCTTTTTAGGATATTTAGTCGCAATCACCCAAATCGTCCCTGGATTAAGTGCTACTGCTCTTCTTATGGCATTTGGATACTTTGTCCCTATTATGGAATCGGTCAGCATTTCCTATATTTCTTCGAATCCAGCAGTTTTAGGCGTGTATGCTTGTCTAGTTGTAGGCTTTTTAATTGGACTTGTTTCCTTTTCAAAAATTCTAACCATTCTATTTGCTAAAAGCAGAAAAACAGCATTCTTTATGATAGTAGGCCTATCCTTAGGCTCTATCATCTCAATGTTCTTTAATCCAGACATTTATGCAACCTATCAATCCTGGGCAAATGGAAATGTATCCTTTGGATTAGACCTTGGACTTGGACTTGGACTGCTAGTTATAGGAGTTATTATAGCGTATATCTTTGTAAGATATGAAAGAAAGCATAATATTGAAACAAACGAAAAAGCCGAATAGTTCGGCTTCTTTTTTATAGCTCAGCCACATAGGAGGTTACGTTTTTCACAACCTCTCCATCAATCTGTAGAGCCATAGGCTTATCAAATCTAACCTCAATCCGGTTTCCTTCCATCAAGGAACAATACTTCTTTCGCTTTAGATGTCCACCCTTAAATATTGCAGAAAAGGTCATTAAGGTACGAAGCTTACCAGATTTATGCATCACAACAAAGGAAAGTCTTCCGCTAGTTCTATTCTGTGTTGGAGCTACCATCATTCCTCCCCCATAATATCTACCAAACATTGCAGAGGCAATCCATACCTTTTTAAAGCGGTATTCCCTTCCATCTACAAAGACAATCGCATTCGCACATTTATATTTTCCTAACAAAAGCTTGATAGATATGGCAGTATAGTTGATATTCTTAATTCCTTTAGCTTTCATTTCATCCGCAATCTCACACACCATTCCATCAATTCCATAGCCTATACCATTGATAAAGTAGCGGCTTTGACCATTGATGGTTACCTTAGGTAATTTCTGTAAATACGGAAGAATGGGCACTAGTTTCTCCTTTGCTTCAATATCTCTTAAAAAATCATTGCCGGTTCCAGCCTTATATAAAAACATTGGGATATCTATTTTTTTCTCATAGGCATAATTGGCAAAATGATTTAGGGTTCCGTCTCCACCCACCAAGATTAAAGTATCTTCTGGCTGAAGTCTTTTTACAAATTCTTCTACCTGTAATTCTAAAACATTGATTTCCTCAAACCTAGGAAAAAAATCTTTTAAATCTATCTTTGCCTGATTTTTCAATTTTTCACCCTCACCATTTTGGGTTAAGGGATTATACAATAAATAAACCATGACGTCTACCTCTTTAAATTTTCTTCAATGATCGCTTGGGTCATAGTAGCCAGTTCTATCGTATTTTTATTCTGGTAATCTGAATGAGAAAGTACTTCTAAAATATCAAGATAGATATGAGTTCTTCGAAATGGAAAATTTTTCTTAACTAAATTCGCATTTTTAATACTGGCAATCACGATGTCAGATTCCATTCTTGTCGCTATCTTAAAGGAGCCTGGATGAAAGGGCAACAATTTCCCTGTCTTACTTCTTGTTCCTTCAGGGCAGATATAAATACACGTTTTAAAATCTGAAATATATTTAGAGGCGCGTTGAATCGAATGTATAGCGTGGAATGCATTATTTCTATCAATCGGAATAAAGCCTGCTCGATGAATCAAGGGTCCACACAAAATGATTTTCTCATTTTCAGGCTTCGTTACACAGGATAACGGCTGATGCTTTAGCTGATCTAATATTACCATTGGATCAAACATTGAGGTATGATTAGAAACAATCAAAAAAGGAGTTTGAGGGAGCTTTTCTAATCCACTGACATGCACCTTAATATTTGCAAAAAAAATCATCTGATGACAGGACTGTCGAATCAATTGCCAGTAAAACCTACTAGGCTTTTCTATTTTTCTCTTCTTATTTAACGTCAAGGTAAAAAGAAACAAGAACAGAACATACAAAAGAAAGGCCACCCCATAAAATCCAGGGATAGTTCCTATAAAAATAAAGCAATATTGCCACTGCCTATAAAGCTCCAATCCGCAGTATAATCCTATACTGGCAAGAATGCTTAACATTAAAAAAATAAAGCTTAAAACCATACTCCACCAACTTCCCTTAGGCAGATTATAGCATATTTCGACAGAATATCAAAAATTTTTTCTTAAGTAATTAAAAAATAGACACTTTTTTGAGTCCATTTTAATCATCTCTCAAGTGTCTATTCCTGTTCATTCCTCTTTTTTTCTAGCAGATTTTTTTATTTTATTATGATAAAAGAAGTTTACAACAACTGGTGGTGCCTCAAAAGGCGGAAGAAAGTCATCCTCATTTGTCTTATGCTCCAAGCCAAGCTCCTTTGTAAAATCCTGAAGCTCCTCATCTAGCTGTTCCCAATATGTAGTATCTTTTTTTTCATAAATTTGCCGATATAGTGGAACAAGCTGAGGATACTTCCTTTCTATGTATTGCAGGATGACTGCCTTAAAGGCTCCTCTAAGATTTAAATTCTCTAACCAAATTAGATTACAGCAGTTTTTAATTCTTTGGATGATAGCTTTTACATCTGTTATCCCTGGAAATATCGGAGAAATAAAACAGGTTGTCCGAACTCCTGCCTGATGAAACTTCTCCATAGCAAAGATTCTGCGTTCTATAGAAACTGCCTGATCCATATCCTCTCTAAATTCTTCCTCTAAGGTGTTGATTGACCAAGAAATACGAGCATTTGGAAATGTTTTTAGAAGCTCAATATCTCGTAAAATCAAATCACTTTTTGTGGATATGGAAAGTTTCACTCCAGTTCCCTGTAGCTCCTCTAGTAACGCTCGTGTTCTTCGATACTCCTCCTCTATGGGCTGATAGGGATCGGTGACAGAACCAATAAATACCTCTTTATTTTCAAATTTCGTTTTACAGATCGTTTCCCAATACTTGATATCAACAAAATCACCCCATGCTTCTTTATGGCCAGTAAATCGTTTCATAAAGCAAGCATAATAATATTTACAGAATATTCACAAACTGGTAAATCAGATTTATTCATAATATGCTTTACTTTTACCTTTGTTACTATTATAAGGTATCCTCATCAAATAGAGACAGCTGCTTAATCTTATCTATTAAAAAGGATTTCTGACTACCTTGAAGGATTACATCCTTAGGCTCTAGATGCCCAAGTAAAAGAGGGGAATTTGGGTCATGATTTTTATAATTAGTTATTGCCTTTGCAGGACTCTTATTGGCATAACAATATTTACATCCATTTAAGCAGGTGTCATAAGCGCCAATATCTCTACTTTCAATGCAATGACAGCCTGTACGCATTCCCTTATGTTTTAAAGATTTAAATTCTAAATGATTGGCGGCACCAAGAATTTCCAACGTTGCACAGCCAGAGGGTAAAATCCCAAATTCCCGATAATCTCCATTGGTTCCACAAGTTTGAATTGTTAAATTATATTTTTGAGCAATACTTCCTAAAAATCTGGCAATCGTTCTTTTTTCCTCTTCCGTAAAAGGGATTATTTCTGGCATATTGTATTCTAGCTTTTTATATAGCTCCACAAAACTAAAAATGCATCGGTCTACATAAGGAGCTAGGCGTTTTGCCAAATACTCAAAGGTCCTGACATGCACCTCTATCGTGTACTTCTCTGTGAGGAGCACAGGATCATATCGCCAGGCTACTCTTTGTTTTCCAACTAGCTTAGACAAGGCTATGAGCGTTTGTATACTTTCATCTATGGACGGAACTCCAGGCTCTATATCTTCTCCATAGGCAGTAATTGTATAGTAAAAGTAAGTATTAAAAGAATCCGTTATTTCATGAAGTCTAGGTAAGATTGGAGCATAGTTTTTAGAACAAAATAGCACGACGTCTATCTTATCTGGGGCAAGCTCATATCTCGTTACCTTATTTGGAAAAAGAGGATTTCTAGTATATACATATCCCTCTTTAAATCGGTTTAAAAGCCATTCTGAAAAGTATTGTACTGTATCTGTGCGGGCTCCTGTATTTAAAATCATATAGTTATACATCCTTATTGTATTTTCCTTAAAAGGCTCTTCTAAATTCTGACTTGTGCAAAATTCTTTTTAATGCAAATTGTACACTAGTTATTTAATCTCATATATAAAATAGGATAAGGATTACCTTGTTCATCCAATTCTGTTCTTTTATAAGTTCTGAATCCCATAGATTCATAAAACTCTTTTGCATTAAAATTTTGTTCATTTACCGCTAGTTCATTAACACTATAATTTTCTATACCATAGTTCACTAACCTTTTCCCTAGTCCTTTTCTTCTTTCATCATTTTTTATAAATAGCATCTCAAGTTTTCTATCTTTGATTCCCATAAAAGCAATAATTGAATTATCATCGTTTTCTATAACTAATAAATGGGCTACTTCTTTTAATGCTTGTGGTACATATTCTTTTATTTTTTTAATTTCTTGATTTGTTAAAAATAGATGTGTTGCCTCTACCGAATCTTCCCATACATCTAATAATTGATTTATTAAGAATGATGTTCTATCTTTTACTTCTACTATCTTCATTTATCAACACTCCTTAATATTTCTCTAAGCATTATATATTGCAAGTATTAAAATGTTTTGCAAATTATATAAAAAAAACCTCCACTTATTGTAACATATCTTGTCCAATAAATGGGGGTAAGTTCAATCAAAATGGTGCGGGTAACAGGAATCGAACCTGCACTCCGTGGGAACTAGATTCTAAGTCTAGCGCGTCTGCCAGTTCCGCCATACCCGCATTTTTCCTGACGCAATAAGTATTATATAAAAAGACGAACTTAAAGTCAAGGAAAAATCCTAAAAATATATAATTTGCATTTCAAAATCTCAAGGTTGATTTTAAAGAAACTGCATAGAATTTTTTTGAAGCATCCTTCTAAATAAGATTGTAAATGCAAGTAAGGTTATAATGGAAGAGACGACATCACTGACAAGTTCTGCATAAAAGCATCCATTCACCTGTAGCCAAAGAGGAAGAATTAGAGTTAACCCTATAATCAAGCTTTTGCGAATTAGAGAAAGAATCACTGCTTCCTTGGCTTTACCTAAGGCCGTCAGTCCATCTACAAAGCAGTATTGAAAGGATAGTACAATTATACCATACATAAAAATACGAATGGTCTCTCTTGTTAGAGAAGCTATCGTTGCATCCTGAGTAAATAAGGATAGAAAAGGGTTAACAATAAAGAAACTCAATAGAAAGGATAGGCTTGTAAAAATTAGGGCCAACCCTAGGATGAACCTTTCTCCATTCTTCACTCGCCTCATATTTCTTGCTCCATAGTTAAAGCTTAATATGGCGCCTGTACCACCACTGATGCCTAATAAAGGCATGGTAATTAGTTGAAAGAAGGAATTGGTTATAGTTGCAACCATAATGTACTCATCTACTGCTTCTAAGGCATAAAGCTTTATGCTTGTGTTTAAAACAATACATACAATTGAATCTGTTGCTGCTATAACAAAAGGAGATAAACCAAGTAAAAGAATACTTCTCAATATTTTAAAGCTGTATCCTTTAAAGGAAATTCTAACCTGACTATTTTTAGAAAATAAAACAAAAATTGTAAACAGAAAGGAACAAATCTGAGATAACGTAGTTGCTAAGGCTGCTCCCATCACTCCCATATGACAACTGAATATAAAGATAGGGTCTAAAATAATATTAATGACAGCCCCAATCAGCATAGTCATCATTCCCTTAGTAGAATATCCCAATGAAATGATAAATTGGTTTAATCCCAAAGACAAAATAGAAAAAGGAGCTCCTAATAGATAAATTAATAAATAGTCCCTAGCAAAATCATATGTATTTTCACTTGCACCAAAGCTAGGAAGTAATATAGGATAAAGTAGTAGGACAAATAGAGGAATCAGTAGAGAAACTACAACTAAAGCCAGAAATGAGTTTGCAAGAATGGCCTCTGCCCTATTCTGATTTTTCTCTCCTAAAGACCTGGACATAAAGGGGGCCCCACCAACTCCTATCCAGTAACTAAAGGAGGTGATTAAAGTACAAATTGGAGCTACTATTCCAATTCCAGCTAACGCATAGGCTCCCTGATCTATACTAGAAATATACAACCGATCCACAATTGAATAAAGAACATTTATCAGCTGAGCTAGCATAGCTGGAAGAGCTAGTCGCAATACAATTTTATACTCTTTATCCTGAGCCAAATTTAAAGCTTTCATTTTTTCTCTATGACTCTCATTTTGGCGCTATGTGCTCGGTTATTTTGTTGTAATTCCATAGCACTTGGCAAGAGTGGTTTTTTTGTCACAAGCTCAAATGGAGCTTCCTCCTTAACGATAATAGGAACACCTTTTGGTGGTAAGGAAACTGAACTTTTTTCCTTGAATACCGTTTTACAGATTCTATCCTCTAAGGAATGAAAGGTAATCACCACTGCACGTCCTTGAGGATTCAAAAGATCAAGGGCATCATGAATGCTATCCTCAAAAACCCTAAGCTCATCATTAACGGCAATTCGTAAGGCCTGAAAAGTCTGTTTTGCTGGATGTCCCTTTTGCTTTAAAACCTTTTGAGGTAGGGATTGCTTAATCACCTCAACCAGTTCTAAAGTTGTTTGAATTGGCTTTTCTTGGCGGCTTCTTTCTATTCCTCTGGCAATCTGCTTTGCAAAGGCTTCTTCGCCATAGCGATATAAAATTCTAACAAGCTCCTCGTAAGGATATTCATTTACAATCTTATAAGCTGTAAGCTCCTGAGTTTGATCCATACGCATATCTAATGGAGCATCTAAACGATAGGAGAATCCTCTTTCCTGTATATCTAGCTGGAAGGAAGAGACACCTAAGTCGTAGATAATGCCATCAATGTTTGTGATATTTAATTTTTCTAGTTCTTTCTTTAAATGAACAAAATTCGCATGGATAAAGGTATAGTTCTTTCCAATAGCCTCTAATCGCTCCTTCGTTCTAGTAAATGCATATTCATCCTGATCAAAACAATATAAATGACCTGATTTTAATTTAGACAGGATTAGGGAACTATGACCTCCACCTCCTGTAGTTGCATCTACATAGATGCCATTTTCTTTGATGTTTAGAAGCTCAACTGCTTCCTCTAATAATACTGTTTTATGCTCAAACATATGGACCACTCCTACTACTTACATTTATTTATAAAATAGAAAATAGACACCCAAAGTGTCTATTTCTATTCGTAATATTTTTTAAAATATTATTCTTCTGTCTTTTCAGCCTTTGGAGTAACAACTTGTTTACCTTTATAAAAACCACAGTTTCCACACACTCTATGAGATAGTGTAAGTTCACCACAGTTTGGACAAGTGATCATTCCAGGAACGCTTAATGCTTGATGAGAACGTCTTAAACCCTTCTTCATCTTAGAAGTTCTACGAAAAGGTACTGCCATCTAATCCACCTCCTATAAAAAATCCTTTAAATTTGCAAAGGCAGGATTTATGCCATCAGTCGAAGTTTCCTCTTCTGCATCATCTTCAAAGTCAACACCCTCAGTAACTACACGCATTGGCTTTTGAATTAAAATGTTCGTCAAAACAGCCTCTTTGGTATCGAGAGTTTGTCCTTCAATTAGGATAGCATCTTCTATCTCTTCCTGATTGGAAAAAATTTCGCTTGCATTTGCTTCAATTGTATAAGGCACTTCCTGTAAAGTTATAGAACATTCCATAACTAAATCCACCTTAAAGCTAAAGTTCACCATATAGGTGTCTATGCCTCTTTCCCTTATCTCGTATTCTACAGCCACCTTAGAGGAAGAAAGGATATCCTCAAACCCATCTAATTCCTTAGAAAGATCTAGCTCCTCGCTACATTTATAAGGCATTTGCAGCTTTCTTAATTGAGCTAAAGTTAATTGCATAAAAATCACCTCAGCATTCCTTATTATATATATTTCACACGAAAAAGTCAAGGAAAATATGCGGTTACATAGAAGTTATTCTTCTTTTTTTAATTAAACATTTTCTTTTGAATGAACTATAATGAATTCAAAGAAAAAGGGCTAGTGAAGGAGTAGCTTTAAATATCTAAGAATTGTTAATAATTTCGTAGAGCTTATTAAGACTACTCTTTCCGTCGCATGGATAATCTGGCATAACGTAATCCTCTGTTTTGGTACAATCTATTCTATACCATTTTTTAGTAGAGATTTGTACGAAAAGTCCTGTATTACGCAAA
The DNA here is from genome assembly GCA_900540705.1 of uncultured Mollicutes bacterium. Classification (GTDB taxonomy): domain Bacteria; phylum Bacillota_I; class Bacilli_A; order Acholeplasmatales; family Anaeroplasmataceae; genus Pelethenecus. The sequence continues at coordinate 19,913 of UQGR01000008.1, read as the reverse complement.
TAAAAATTGGTTATATCCCCATAGCCGCTTACAGAATTTGCTGGAGGCTCGCCCACTACTTTTCCTAAATTATTGTCTTGAATAAGCATTGCAAAATCCTTTGCCGCAGAGAATGAACTGGTATCGGTGAGAATGAAGACCTCTCCCTCAAACGTAAGATTTTTGTTACGCTTATTTTCGATTTTATTGTTATTTCCATGAAGAGTGATAAAACCCCAACGCCAATCATACGGACCATCCCAATAACTATCAATAGGTAAATATTTAACAAATTCATTTCCTACGAGAGAATTGCCACCATCATTTCCACGTAAATCAACCGCTACATTTTTAATATTCTTTTGCTGGATTGTGGTAAACATAGACTTTATACAATCAATATAAGTTTGATTATACTTGCACTCTGTAAGCGTGAGTACAGCAAGGCTGTTTTTTTCGTCAATATCGTAATAAACAAAATCTTTTGGTTCATTTGGAAAAAAATACTCATTCCGAATCTCCACAAATTCATCCCAACTGACAAATTCATTTATCGTATAAGTTTCTTCTATCGTATTTATACCATTAGACCACTTATATGTAAATGGCTCAGAATATCCCAAAAAGTCAAGAGTTGCAAGACTACCATAATCGATGCTTAGCCAATCTTCTGTTTCGTAACAATAAAAAGGCTTTGCATCGTCAAAAAATTTTTTTAAAGACTTACCATTTATTTCTGTCACGCTATATCCCTCAAAGTTTTTTTGTGGTATAACTTTTAAGTAAGTGTCATTTGAGTAATTGTTATAGGTTGTGGTATGTGCATCGCCCATAATATGCAAAATCGTCTGAATTTCCCGCCTTAGATCATTAACGGTTATTTCATCCTTTTTCTTCAATCTATTTAAAGATAATGTAAAGGCATTTTCTACTTCTTCCGAAAGCCCGTTTTTGAACATAGGGTGCGTTTTATTGAGATAATATTTTAGTTCAACTAAATCTTCTTCTGCTGCTTCATATGATATTACTTCGTCATAGTTTAATATTACACCATTATAGTCTTTGAAAAGATACGAATTCCAATATGGGAAAGCAAAAGGGAAAATCGAACAGGCAACAGCAATCATTACAAAAACTAAGAGTAAAATTATTTTTGTAACAAGATGGGTTTTGAAAAATAAAAGATAGGCAACCAAACCACCACAAAAAAGCACGCTCAATAAAATAGTAATCCATTCGGGAAAATTAATACAAAATATATTTATAGGAATAAGCGCAAGTGTCAGTACAGCTAACCCGCTTATAACTAATAAGCTTATAATTTTAATTATTTTAAGATTGCTTTCAATCCATGTTTTAATATTTTTCATTTATTAGTCCTCAAATTTTAATTCTAAATCTACTAAGCCTTCATAAAAATCCGTTTCATGTGTCACAAGAATAACACTTCCCGGAAAGGAATTAATACTTTCCCATAGCTCAGCCTTTGAATAAATATCTAGATGATTGGTTGGTTCATCAAATATTAATATGTTACTTTTCTTCATTGTCATAAGTGCCAAACGAACCTTAGTCTGTTGTCCACCAGATAAAGTAGCCATTGGCTTTATGGCTAGTTCTCCCTTGATTCCAGTGGTTGCTAGAATGCTTCTCAATTCTCCATCCGTTTTCATAGGATAAAATCTTCTTAGGTATCCAATTGGGGTTGTAATGGCATCATACTCTTCTTCCTGAGCAAAGTAGTTTAAATCAGCAGAAGGATTCCATGTGTATTTGCCATCAATTGAAGGGATTATTCCCATAATGGTCTTTAATATAGTAGATTTTCCTATTCCGTTATGTCCTAAGATAACTACCTTTTGATTATGCTTTAAAAGAAAATCCAAATGGCTTAATATAGGCTTATTCCCATAACCAACAGTCAAATCCTCTAGCTTCAATACCTCTTGACCCAGTCCCTTTGAGAAAGGAAAATGTAAATGCATAGGTTCATGATGTAGTGGCTTTTCTAATACCTGAATTTTTTCTAGCATTTTTCTTCTAGATTTAGCTTGTTTTGATGTCGTAGCTCTCACGATGTTTTTTTGAATGAATTCTTCTGTTTTTTTAATGAACTTTTGCTGATTTACAAAGGCGTTCTGATATTGTTCATCACGTAAGCTTTTTTCCTTTAAAAACATATCATAGTTCATCTTGTAGCGCACCATTTCTTTGTTGGAAAGACAATACACTACTTCACCAATTTGCCTTAAAAATTCTTCATCGTGACTAATAACCACAAAGGCCTTATCAAAACCCTTGAGATACTTTGCCAACCACTCAATATGAGCAACATCCAAAAAGTTAGTAGGCTCATCCATCAATAGTACATCTGGAGCTTCTAACAATAGCTTGGCTAAATAAACCTTCGCTCTTTGTCCACCACTTAAATGCTTTAAATGAGTATCCAGTCCATAGCTGGAGATACCTAAGCCATTAATCATATTTCCCAAAGTAGAGTTCATTTGATAGAAGCCTTTCTTTTCTAGCTCCTCCTGAATACTTTGGGCTCTAGTTAAATAGGTATCAAATTCATATTCTGGACAGGAGGTAAGCTTTTCATAATAGCCATTCATCTCCTGCTCCTTCTTCAAAAGAGGAGAAAAAACCTCCTTTAAATAAGCATCTATAGAAATATCCTCTTTTACCTTAAGTTGTTGATCTAAATATCCAAAGCTCACGTTATTGAGCCAGGTTATGGTACCTGCATCAGGTATTAAATTTTTAGCTATTAAATTCATAAATGTGGATTTACCACAGCCATTATCTCCAACTAAAACAATGTGTTCCTTTGGTAAAATTCGAAAGCTGACATTATTATAAAGGTTTTGGTCTGCATATTTAAACTGCAAACCCTCCACCTCTAATAGTCCCATGTTTTCACATCCTTTTATGTTTAATTTTTATTGTTATTGTGTTCTAAAATCTTTTGAACAAATTCATCAATCGTAACCGTTATCTGCTCCTGATGGCCATGCATACGATAGGTTACGAGCTTGTCTTCTAGCTCCTTATCTCCTAATACTAGAGTATAAGGGATTTTTTGAGTTTGAGCCTCTCTAATTTTGAAGCCCAGCTTCTCTTCCCGATAATCATTTTCAAATCGAATTCCATGCTGAGTAAAAATGGCATTTAGTTCTTCACAATACTCCTTATGCTTCTCTAAAGAAACTGGGATTAGTTTTACCTGAACAGGAGCTAGCCATGTAGGAAAAGCACCTGCATAATTTTCTGTAATAATACCAATAAACCGCTCTAAGGATCCAAAGCAGGCTCTATGAATCATAACTGGAGTTTTCTTAGTTCCATCCTCTGCAATATAAGTACAATTAAATCTTCCAGGTAGCTGCATATCTAACTGAACTGTTCCACACTGCCAAATACGATTCATAGAATCTCTAAGCTTAAAATCTAGCTTAGGACCATAGAAAGCTCCATCTCCTGGATTGATTTTGAAATCATGACCTGTTGCCAAGCAAGCCTTCTTCAAGGCCTCCTCTGCTTCATCCCAAACCTCAATAGAGCCTATATAATTGTCCTCTGGTCTAGTGGATAGCTCAATAGAGTAGTCAAGTCCAAAAATGGAATATACATAGTCATACAAGGACAGTATCCTTCCTACCTCTTCTCCTACCTGATTCTCTCTAAGTAAAATATGCGCATCATCCTGAGTAAATCCACGAACTCGGAATAAACCATTTAAAGCACCACTTGCTTCATAGCGATGAACATTTCCTAGTTCAGAATAGCGTAATGGTAGTTCCTTATAGGAATGCAAATCATTTTTATATACTAAAATAGCACCTGGACAGTTCATAGGCTTAATGGCATAGGTTCCATCCTCAACCTCTATCGTAAACATATCTTCCTTATAGTGATCCCAATGTCCAGAGGTTTCCCATAATTCTCTATTTAGCATGATAGGCGTATTGATAGTCAAATAGCCACGTTGTTTATGCAAATCCAACCAGAAGTCCTCTAGGGTTCTTCTAAGCTGATAGCCCTTTGGAAGCCAGAATGGAAGACCTGGACCATACTCAGAAATCATGAATAAGCCTAATTCCTTGCCAAGCTTACGATGATCTCTTTTCTTACGTTCCTCTAAATTATGAAGATGCTGTTCTAAAGCCTCTGGTGTTGCAAAACAAGTACCATAGATACGTGTGAGCATCTCATTTTTAGAATCTCCACGCCAGTAGGCACCTGAAACATTCAACAATTTAAAGTTTTTCACAATGCCTGTAGAAATCACATGTGGTCCCCTACATACATCAGCATAATCTGCCTGCTCATATATGCCAACCTTTTCATCCTCTACAGCATCTATGAGCTCACACTTAAATTTATCATTCCTAAATTTTTCCTTTGCCTCTGCCTTAGAAAGCATATAGTGCTGAATTGCAATATTTTCCTTTACTATTTTTTTCATTTCAGCTTCAATCTTTGGTAAATCCTCTAAAGCAATAGGATTAGGGATGGCAAAATCATAGTAAAAGCCTTCTTCAATGGCTGGCCCAACTCCACAGCAGGTGCCTGGATATAAGCGCTTCATGGCTTGAGCCAGAACATGAGCACAGGAGTGATTTAGCACCTCAAATGCCTCCTTATCCTCTAATAAAATGAGTTCCAGCTTCGCATCCTTTAAAATAGGCGTTTTTAAATCAACTAAAACATCATCCAGTTTAGCTATACAGCATTTTTTTGCTAAACTAGGAGATAATTCCTTCGCAACTTCTATAATGAGCTTTCCCTCTTCAACTTCCTTTATACTTCCGTCCTTCAAATAAACCTTTATCATTTTCTTTCCCCTCTTTTTTATAATATTTTTATCATATCGACTTCATGAACATCATCCTCAAGCACAACATCGGTTTCAACAAACCCTGCCTTTTCATAGACATGCTTTGCAGGAGCATTTCCCCATAGATAGGTAGTAGATAACTCAGTAGCATGAAATTGAGATTTTAAGAATAAAAATAAATGCTTTAAAACTCTAGTCCCATACCCTAGGTTTTGTACCCTATCATCTATCGCATAATCCCATAAGAAATAGCCAGTATCTGAATATTTTCTTAGTCTAAGAAAGCCAATCAGCTCGGTGTTTTTATAAACATCATAGGCAAATATATTTTCTTTCTCAAGGGATGCTTCAATAAACTCTGGCTTTGAAATTTGTTTTCTTTGTTCTTCAGTCAACCGAATTTTAATTCCCTTTGATTTTTCGAAATGAAATTCTTCCTGTTGCAGCAAAATATCTCCTCCAAAAACAAAAAAACGTCCTTATAGAAAAGGACGAATGAATCGCGGTACCACCTTAATTTTAGAAATTAATCTAACACCTCAAAATTCTTAACGCGAATTACACGAAATGGCATTTCCTCCATTCATCTCGTAAGGGAGTAACTCAATATATTCTATAGATGCTTTCACCATTACATCCTCTCTATAATAGAAATTTTATTGAATCGTATCCTTAGTCTAACGATTTGTTATTATTATATAATAGTTTTTCCGAAAAGACAAGAAACTTATTATCTTTTATCGGTCATATTTTGCATTATCTAAATAGGTAGATTTTGCTAAGCCATTAATACGCTCTTTAATAGCATGGGCTCTTGTTTTATCTAAAGAATCTTTATTGACATCAAAGAAATGAATCAAGTCCTCTCCTGGATCTACATTAGATGAAAAAAAGGTAGGTTTTTCTTCCATCATTCTATAATTTAATATCGGACCTATAATCTCATCTCTTAGCCATGTGGTCATAGTAATATTACAAAAATCATCTAACAAGAGAACAGGTACAGTCTTTATATAATTGAGTAGTTCACCATAACGGCTTGAATACATACTAGTCTTTAATTCTATGACTAAATCAGGAAAATAAATGGATAGAGTTTCAATATGTTTTTTAGCTAATTCTTTAGCAATACAACCTAAAATAAATGTTTTCCCTGTAGAAAAACTGCCATAAATATATAATCCTTTCATATACTTATTATTTTGAATAGCATCTATAAATTCTATAATATATTTATAAATTTTTGTACGTTTTTCTGTAGAACAATTAAAATTTTTTATATCGACATTGGTAAAGCTTTTCGAAGATGTCGCAAGTAAAGTTTTGATACAATTGTTTTCATTAATTCTAGCCATTTCTGCCTTTCTAAAAGGACAAGATGACAAAACAAAATTATTATTCTTTATGATAGTAGTATATCCTTGATTTGTATTCTTGCATTCAGCAAAGCCTTTGCAATTCAAACAATTTCTCTGTTCTGAAGCATACAAAGCAAAATCATTTGCATTAAATACATCAATATCATATTTTTCTAAGAGAGGATCCTTTTTCAATTCTTCAATAAATTGATCTACCTCTTGTTCATTTGATTCCATTTTCATTTTTATCATAATTCTTCCATCTCTCCTGAAACATACTTAGATTCTTTCTTTTTATTAATTTTAAGTTTTGACTTATCTATAGAAGTTTCACCATTAAATGTTGTAGAATATTTAATCGCATCACTCGTTGTGAAAATACTACTACTAATCCAGGTTTCACTCATTTTTTTAAAATAAGCTAAGCTTGGAAGTTCTCCACTTTTCTCCTTTAAAACCTTTACTATCATACAGTTTAGAACGCCTCTTGGTAAATCAATATTGGCATAAATCTCTTGAACTGTATTCAAGTATTTCGGAGGAAAATCAGGCATTATGTTTTCTAAAATTTCAGCCACTGGTGTAGTTTCTAGATACTCTATTAAGCTTACACTTTCAATATTTTCTTCTTCCTTAATCAATAGCTTAGGGGCATCCATATGATGTAAATAACTATATAAGAGATTCGCTTTTTTCTTTAAAAGGCGATAGTCAAATAATCCAGAACGATTGATGGATTCATTATATAAGCCAGCCATTTGATTTTCATCAAAGGCATATACATAGGCTAAATTATTGATTTGTTCCGTAAACTGCTTAGTGATTCCCGTCTCTAAAAGCTCAGTATTGATTTCTTTAACAAACTTCTCAAAGTCAAATTTCCGATTGTTAATCTTGATGTTATTTACAGGTTTTCTTCCCAAGATATACTGGAATCTTGAAAAGCCAACATCCTCATTCACCTGAGAGGTATAGATATCCTCAAAGCTTTTGGTTTGATTAATAAACTTACTTTTATCTATCTTTTCAATTTTAAAATGGTTATATATCTTATCAAATAAATCCTTACCCACCTTAGAATATAAGTATAGGCCCAAGGTGGCATCCTTAATAAAATTCTTTGCAGATAAAGGTGGACATATTACATAAATCATCTTTTCCTCATTGCTGTAGGTGGTAAGAAGTCCTATTCCCTCTAGCTGATATCTAGCTTTTAAAAAACCTTTTTCTGTGAAGCTAAACAAGTCAAAAAGCTCCTGATGTAGATATTCCTCACTTTTTAGATTGTTGCGTTCTAGCAAAGCCTGAAGTCCAAAGTAAAGGCTAGTTGCCTCACTACCTATCAAGGGAGCATACAATAGAGATATCGTAGAAACATCATCACTAGATAAGCTGAAGCTTGAATAAATATTTAATTTTTTTTGTGCTAATGCTTCCATTTTACTCTCTCCTACTTATGTAAGCCTAATCCTTTAAGCTCAAAACTCTTCTCTAATTTTTGATAAACAGAAGCCAAAAATTCTAAGGCTTTCTTTTTATTTCCAAATAAATATTCTGCACTTATATAGAAATCAATAGAGGTTTCTACTGGTGTTTGTTCTATAATTTTTGCCATAACCGTCATATGTGGCTTTTCTGCAAAAATTTCTAAATAATTATCATCGATAGATATGATTCTAATCTGCAGCTCACTTAAAATTTCTAAATATCTATCCTTAAGTTTCTCATAGGAGGTCTTATAATAGTGAGTTTGTAAAGCCTCCTGACTTTGTTTTTCATTTGTTTCAATCGTTAACATAGGTATCCCTCCATTATTTTTTTTATAGTTTTTAGCGTTTCTTGGCGTGTATCCTCAAAGCTTTCTTTTGATTCTATGATATAATCGGACATCGCTTTTTTTTGTTCAAGAGGAATTTGGGCTTTGATCTTTTGTAAAGCATACGCCTTTGATATTCCATCTCTGCTTCTTAATCTTTCAATTTGAGTAGCTTGATTCACATAAACACATACTATTTTATCACATAAATACGAAAGTTTAGCCTCAAAAAGTAAAGGAATGTCTAAAAATAAGATAGGGGAAGAATCCTTGTCGATTCTTTTTTTCATTTCCTCTACAATTAAAGGATGAGAAATGTCATTTAGTTTTTTTCTTTCATCCTCATTTTCAAATATCATTTTGCCAAAGCTTTTTCGGTCTAGCTCGCCATCGAAATTTACATATTCTTTTCCAAAGCATTCTATAATCTTCTTATATAAAGGTTTTCCCCTTTTACTTAACTCTCTAGATATTTCATCTGCATCTATCACAGAAAATCCTTGTTCCTTTAGAATAGTGCATACAAAGCTTTTTCCACTAGCAATTCCACCTGTAATACCAATTATACTCTTCATAGTTCACCTCTGACAGGATAGACAAAAATAACTTGTTCTACCACCAATTTTCTGTTTTTCTAAGGATTTACCACATACAGGGCACATCTTCTTTGTATGAACTTTCAAAAACTCCTGGTACTGTCCTGTGACTCCCAATGAGGACGTATAGGAACGAATCGTTGTACCCTTATGCTCAATCGCTGTATTCAAGATAATCTGACTACACTCTAGGATAGAAAGAACCTCCTGTCTTGATAAGGTAGAGGCTATCCGTAATGGTGATATTTTTGACCTAAATAGGACCTCATCCACATAAATATTTCCCAGACCAGAAAGGATACTTTGATCCAGCAGAGTCGTTTTTATAGGGATATTTCTCTTTTTAAACTTATCTAGAATGAGGCTTACATCTGGGCTGGTATTATTTGCCTCTATACCCACATGGCATAGAGGAGGAGTTGTATAAATCTCCTCTATTTTTTTATATTCCATTCGCCCAAATTTTCTTACGTCCTCATATTGCAGGGTATAGCCATTATCTAATTCATATATCACATGGACATGCTTAGATATCGGCGTATGGTCTAAAGTATAAAAGTATTTCCCTTCCATCCGCAAATGAGAAAGGATGGCACCATCCTCTAACATAAAAATCAAGTATTTGGCATACCGCTGAACATCTACTATTTTTCTGCCTTCTACCTTGCTTTTAAATAAAGCTAGTTCTCCTTCAATAATTGGAGGATAGCTGCAAATCACTTTCACTATTCTTAAAGAAATCAATTTGGCAGCTAAGGTAAGTCTTACTACCTCTACCTCAGGAAGCTCAGGCATACTTAATACCGATTATGATGGACCATAGCCTCATCAAACTTTTCCTTTTCATAAAATGCTGTTTCTACTGCTGGATATCCAAGAGCGATAAGGGCAAATACATGATTTCCATTATCTAATCCCAATACCTGGTCACAGTCTTGAATTCGTTCCTCTAAAGGGGATATCCCTATATAACAGCTTCCATATCCCATTTGGGTGGCTGCAAGCAAGATATTTTCCACGGCACAAGCTAAATCCTGACACTGCATATGTGGCGTAGGAAGCAGCTCTGAGTTTTTAGCAATTACAGCAATCACGGTATTGCAGCGAGATAAAAGCATAGCCCCCTTAGAAATTTTCGATAATTCTAAAATAATCTTTTCATCGTCAATAATGATATATTCTCTACCCCTTTGATTTCTAGCAGAGGGAGCAGCCTCCCCATACTTACATAGCTTTAATAAATCTTCATAAGGAATTTTTTTGGAAGTGTTATACTCTCTAACACTTCTTCGATTTAAAATGATATCCATTATTTCACCTCATACCAATTTTTTCCAAAGGAATCCCCTACTACCAGTGGCACATCTAATGGTAAGGCCTCCTGCATATTCCTTCTTACCAGCTCAAGCATTGCATCCTCTTCTCCATAAGCAACCTCGAAGACAAGCTCATCATGTACCTGAACGAGCATTTTACTCTTTAGATGGCGTTCCTCCATCTCCTGATCAATTTTAATCATGGCTATCTTGATGATGTCTGCTGCCGTACCCTGGATAGGAGCATTCATTGCCATTCTCTTGGCAAATTCTCTTTGCATATATATTTTAGAATTAATTTCTGGAATATAACGAATTCTATTCTTTAGTGTTTTAACATAACCATTCTCCTGACAGAAGGAAATGGTCTGATCCATAAAGGTTTTAATTTCTGGATACACCTCATAATATCGTTTGATAAAATTAGAAGCCTCAAGATTAGTAATCCCTAAATCTGTTGCCAGACCATAGGCTGAGATTCCATAGACAATTCCAAAGTTAACTGCCTTCGCTCTTCTTCTATCTTCCTTCGTTATTTCTTCCTTCATAAACACCTCAGAAGCGGTCTTAGCATGAATATCCTCATTTGCATTAAAGGCCTCCTTGAGCTTTGTTACATTTGCCATATGAGCTAGCACTCTAAGCTCAATTTGAGAATAATCTGCAGAATATAGTATATTACTCTTATCCTCAGGAATAAACATTTTTCGAATCAAATGGCCTTCCTCTGTTCGAATTGGAATATTTTGAAGATTAGGCTCTACACTAGAAAGCCGTCCTGTTGTCGTTAAGGCCTGCTGGAAAATGGTATGCACCTTATGGTCGGCATGAGTCTGTTCCTTTAAACCGACAATATAGGTAGAATATAGCTTTGTCTTAGCTCTATATTCTATAATCAATGAAATGATAGGATGATAATCCTGAACCGTTTGAAGAATTTCAATATCAGTAGAAAAGTTAGTCGTTCTTCTTTTAGGGTAAGGAATTTTCAGCTTTTCAAATAGGATACTACCTAGTTGTCTTGGAGAGGCAATATTAAATTCCTCCCCACTATAGGTATATATTTTTTGTGTAAGAGCATCAATGTCGGCTTCTAAATAGCTTTTCTGTTTTTCCATTTCCTCAAAATCAATGGTAATTCCAGTGAACTCCATTTTTCCTAGCACTTTAGACAATGGTATTTCAATCTCTGTTAAAAGACTTAATTGATTTGTTTCCTTAAGCTTAGCCATACATTCATTCTTCAAAAAATAAATACAATTTACCTTTTTAGCGATATGCTGATAAAGTAGGTCCTTGTCTGGAATGGACTTCTTAGCACCCTTTCCATAGACCTGCTCCTCATATAACACATCCTCATAATTAAAATGATCACTTACTACTTTAAATTCTTCTTTTCCTAAGGAAGGATTTAATACATAATTGGCAAGCAGTAAATCAAAATCAACACCTAAAAGCTCAAAGCCTAATCGCTTCATCAATACATAGGCCCGCTTATAGTCATAGATAGATTTATGATTCAGTTCTGATAAAAATAATTGAAGGTCAATACTGGTATATAGCATATCTGGTTCAATAATGAAGGTACCTAGCTTATTCTTAAGACCAATGGCTAGCAGTGGACTTCTATGATAGTTATATTCAAACGTTTCAAACATCAAGGCAGAATACGGCAAAAGGATTTCCTTAAAGCGCATAGGATCCTGAACTATCTCATATTCTGTTTTTTTCACATTTTCAGAAATTTCTCCACTACCATAGGCAATTTCTTTTAACAAGGATTTAAACTCTAATTCCTGATAAAAACTAATCAGCTTATCGCGATCATAAGGCTTCTTTGTTGTATCCTCTATAGAAAGCTCTATATCAAAGTCTCTTAGAATTGTAGCCATTTTACGGCATAATAAAGCCTGTTCATAATGCTCCTTTATCTTTGTCCCATCTGCTCCTTTAATTTCATTCTGATGAGCTATGATTTCATCTAAGGAGCCATATGCCTGAAGATATTTTACAGCCTTCTTTTCCCCAATTCCAGGTATTCCAGGAAGATTGTCACTTTTATCTCCCATCATAGCCTTTAAATCTACAAACTGAGTATACTTAATTTGATATTTTTCATAAAAGGTATCTGGCGTAAAATCTTCTAAATCCGTCATACCCTTTCTAGTTAAATGAACGGTTGTGTTAGGACTGATTAGCTGAAGTAAATCCTTATCAGAGGAATAGATATCTACATGGTATCCAGCCTCTTCTCCCTTTTTTGCCATTGTACCAATGATGTCGTCTGCCTCATAAAGGCTTTGTTCATATTGTTTGATTCGCATAATTTCTAAAAACTGCTTAATATACGCAATCTGCATTCTAAATTCATCTGGCATTGGTGCTCTTCCTGCCTTGTATTCCGTCATCCATTCATGGCGAATCGTCTTTTTTCCAGCATCAAAAGCCACTAAAATGGCATCATATTCACTATGAATCAAATGATTAATCATTCTGGCAAACGCAAAAATAGCATTTGTATACAGCCCTTTAGAATTCTGAGTTAGATTTCCCACCGCAGCCATTCCATAATAGGCTCTATACATTAGGGAGTTTCCATCAACGAGTATCAACCTTTTCAAAGTAATCACATCCTAATCTATATATGTTATTATTATAACAAATTCTAACAAAAAATAAAACTAAAACATAGTTAAACTTTATTTTATAATTTTCGACAAAAAGAAAAACGCCATTTTCTAAGAAATGACGTTCATCGAATTGTTTTACCAATATACTATAGAATCTATGTTCGCATTTCCTGTACATTTGATTAGTACTGTATGCTTTCCTTCTTCTAGTAAAGTGGAAATATAACTCATCATAGCTCCGTTAGAAGCCTCTTTTACAGATATAGAATCTATCTTATTTCCATCAATATAAACCTCAAAATTATGATCCAATTGAGCAGTAGATAAAATACCAAAGCGAGTTCCCTCAAACTCAAACTCTACTGAAGAATTTTTCTTTCCCGTATAGGAATGACCAAAAGAGGAAAGAACGTACTCAGGCGTCCAATCTCCTTTGAGCTTTACCTCTTCTGAATCTAAGGAAATATGATTACCATTTGGAATTTCAAAAATATTTGCAAACTCTATTTTACTGATAATGAGATACCGGTTAGAGGATTTAGTCATAGTGATACGATAATATCTAAACTCTGTTTCTTCAAAATCCACTGTGACTCTCGCATTGGAAAGCTTTGCATCAGTAAAGGTTCCAATAGTAAAGTAGTTTTCTCCATCCATACTTCCCTGAAGCATAAAGTCCTTTGGATAATGCGGGTCAGATCTATTTTGTGTATATAATACCATTCGGTTTGCCTTGATGGCTTCGCCCATATCTACAGTTAATATTAATGGCTTTTGTTCAGAGGCAGTGTAATTTGTATGAATGTAGGTATTTGTCTTTCCATCCACTAAATTTTCAATTTTATGATCTGTAGCACTCCAAGGTGTATAGCCAAATTGTGAAACAATGGTTTGTTGCTGGGAGTATATAATATTGTCATTGTAGGAATACTTATAGGTTCTCTTATAGAAATAATCAGACTCAAATTTAGAATTGTCAAATTCATAGGATTCTCTATAAGCACTAGCATAGGAAACCTTGACACTTTCTGGAATTACGCCTATCACTTCTCCATTTTCATCCATAATTGGAGCCTCTGGAGTAAATTTGCCCCAGCCTACTCCAATAAAGCTAGCTCTGGCTCCATCATTGCCAACAAGCAATACCGCTTTGAAATAAACCCATGTATCAGCTTCTAATTCATAATCCTTATAGGTGCCCTCTGTATTTGGAAAGTTTGCATTGAAGGTATTCGTCTGTACATAAGTAGCGGCCAGTTCATATTCTTTTCCTTCATCAAAGGAAACATACAATGCACAATTCCATCTTCCTCTTAACGCAATTCGATATTTGGCTGTTTCATCCACATGCATTTTTCCTTTAATTTCTACTACCTGGTTTTCTGGTTTATCTGTAAACCAAACTTCTGCATTTCCATTTTGAACAACCTTTCCATTTAGTATAGGATTTTGATTGTCTCCTTCAACCTTGTCTGTATAATTTGCATAATTTGCTTCAAAGGCTTCTGTTGCACTTGTATACATTTGTTCTGCACTATAGGTGTAAGTTGTTCTTTCAAGCATCGTCTTGTTTTTTTCATGAGACTGAACAAATTCGAGAGCCAAATCAACATCCTCAACCTTAAATGCTCCATCATCCTTTGTAATTTCTAAAGTCACATAAATTTTTCCTGAGCGTAAGGCTTCATTTGGAGTAAACTTAACCATATTGTTTTCTAATTCTTCAATTGTACCATTTTCTGGCTGACTGATACTCTTAATTTTATAGCTAAAGCCATTAGGAATTACGATACTGCCCCCCTGGTAAATATTACCAGAGTCAAATGTACATTTTCCTAAATCAAAGGTATACTCCTCTCCATAAGGTATTACATAAGGCTGCATCGTCTCTGTATATCTCTTTTCACCTTCATAGGTAAAGCTTCTACCTGTTTGATAGATAGAGGCAACAGGAACAAACATTGGATATTCCTTTGATTTAGCCGTGCTTAAAACAGACTCAGAAACCTCATACCCGATTAAATCTTTATAGAAATAGGTCATATCATACTGAGAAGCATTCATCGTAGCTGTAAACCATTTATCAATGGACTGTCCTCCAGAAGTTTTCACAGAATCCATAAATATTTCTTGTCCAAAGCTATGGAGCATATTGGCATAAATGGATAAACCCATTTTACCATTACTATAGCGGCTCTCTGTAATATCTCTTAAAGCCCAGGAAGCATTAGTATAGGCATTCCAACCACCCAAGCCTTCACTGGTAGAACCAATTTGACGACTTGATGAGATTCTGGTAAATAGACTATAGGAAACTAGGTTTAGAGCATTATTAGTTACTTCTCCACCATTTCCTAGTCCCCATCCCTGGAAGTTATGATTATATTCATGCATATTTCCCCAGGAACCACCATTGACAAACGCCTTATAATTTAAGGAGCCTGGCATCCATCCCATTGGACAGTTTACAGATCCTTGTCCTGGGAAGGCAACGGCAGCTCCAGCAGCAACAAACGGATCATATAAGAATACAATTCCTTGTCTACGTACTTGAGTAGAAACTAATGCAATTTTATCCCATAAAATTGCTGCATCATATAAGTCATCATAGCTAAATGGTTCTGCATATTTCTTAGGACCTGAATGTAATACTCCATACTCCCATACCTCCAAATCAAAATATGGGGCAGAGGATTTGGAGTTTTCCTCAAATTCTTCCTTCGTTGTATATCCTAAAATAAAATGGGAATATGGTACCGCCCCAGAAATGGTAATAGAGAAGGATACACTCTCATTTCTGACATATACTGGTCCACCCACATAGGAACCAACATAGGCTGTATAGGTATCCGTTTCCTCATTATATTCAGCCAAATCTTTTGTAACAAGCATAGTATTTAAAATGACTGGCATACGGTTCATCGCATTTTTGGCAGTCCAAATGTTATTCGCTTTTCCATTATATAATGCTTGTCCAATATGAATACTGATTCCCGCTGTAGCTTCCATGTCTTGTCTTGACATTTCAATTTTTATTACCTCTCCAGCAGGGGCATACACACCAGTGACGCCATATCCATTATAGCCTCTAGGTTCCATTGTGACACGCTTTACAATTCCTTTTTCATCATCAGAGACATCTCCTAAATATAAGCCAACAGAGCCTGTATGCTTATATAGCTGTCTTTGATTACCAGATGCATCTAATACTGGTTCATTATCCTTGTATAGCTTTCCCTCACTATCCATACGGTTGTAGCCACCGCCACCACCATTCCAAGTATTCACTGAGGTCAAATAGCTTGATTCAGCAATGATGGCATTTCTTAAAGCAACTTTCTCTTCAGAGGTACCAATACAAGAATTCAAGGTGTATCCAAATTTCGGATATCCTACAGAAGATTTACCCTCATCCTTAACATCCTCTGGAATTTTTCTATCTACTGTTCCAATAACCTCTGCTTCATATCCTACCCTAGTAGAGGTCTTATACTGATTAGAATAATCCTTATCATTTAAGGAACAGGATTTAACACATAGTACACAAACAATCACAATAGCAAATAATAAAATGAAGCCTCCAAGGGATAAAAGAGAAATTAATTTGACTCTTTTACTATTATCCTGATTCGTAGGCTTTGTTTCTTTTTTTGAAGAAGCCTGTTTTTCTACTGGAGTCTCCTTTTTAGGAGCTGTGCTAGTAGATACCTCCTTATTTTTAGGGGTGGCAGGCTGTTCCTTTACTTCATGATTTTCTCCCGGAACTACCTTCCCCGTTGTTGGCTTGGTAGTACTTGGCTTCGTTGTAGCACTGGCCTTAGGCGCTGTTGGTTTTGCAGATGCAGTAGTTTTAGCTACAGTTGACTTTGTGGTGGTACTTGCCTTTGTCGTAGTAGGAGTACTCGTCTTAGGGGAAGTCGTTTTAGTAGCTGTGGTCGTTTTAGCTGCAGTTGTCTTTGTAGCAGCACTTTCCTTCGTTGTAGAAGACTTGGTTGCTACTGTTTTAGGTGTTGATGACTTTTTTTCTGGCATAATAATAACTCCTTATTTTTAAAAATCATTTTACGATATGTATTATAACATAAAATTTTAATTTGCAATATATTATTAAGTTCGACATTTTATTAAATATAAAAAGCAAGTCTATATTTAGTAGGTTCTTGCTTTTTATGGGTTTATTTTTTTATAGGTAACACAATTGAGTTTTCTTTTACATCAGAATGCTTGTAAAGAACTAAAATATGTCCTATCTTTTGTACAACCTCAATATCAGCTGTACCAAAGAAGCTTTCAGCCTCTTCAAAGGTAACACTAGAATTATTTAAGATGCTAATCTTCATTAATTCATGCTTTTTCAAATAATTTAATACATCTCTTTTAAGATTTTCACTCAAACCCTCTTTTCCTATCTGAAAACAGGATTTTATGGGATGAGCTAACCCTTTGAGATACGCTTTTTGTTTTGGAGTAAGCACGGCTCTTATTCTGCCTTCTCAAAGAATTCCTCAGTATAATATGCATCCTTTAAAATCTTTTGCATATCTTCTACCATTGGAACACGAGGGTTGGCTGGAGAGCACTGATCCTCATAAGCCAAATAGGATAACTTCTCAATTTGACTTAAATAGGTTTGTTCATCGATATTTTGACTCTTGAAATTCATCTTAATACCACACTTCATACCTAACTCACCACAGGCCTTTGCGTAAGACTCTACACCTTCCTCAATAGTTGATGCAGGTAATCCTAAAATTCTTGCAAGCTCTGCATATTTTTCATCGGCCTTATAATAATTATATTTTGGCCAAGTAGAAAGCTTTTGTGGCTTTGTTCCATTATAACGAATGGTAAATGGTAACAGAATTGCGTTAGCACGACCATGGGGAACATGGAATTCTCCACCAATCTTATGAGCCATAGAATGGTTCATACCTAAGAATGCATTCGCAAAAGCCATACCTGCAAGGGCAGACGCATTATGCATCTTCTCACGAGCTTCTGGATCATTAGCTCCATTTTTATAAGCTCTTTCTAGATAAGCAAATACCATCTTAATAGCTTGAATTGCTAAACCATCTGTATAATCAGATGCTAAAGTGGATACAAATGCCTCAGTAGCGTGAGTCAATACATCCATTCCCGTATCTGCTGTAATAGACTTAGGTAGGGTCATTGTAAGCGCTGGATCAATGATGGCAACGGTTGGAGTTAAAGAATAATCTGTCAATGGATATTTCTTATGCTCAATCTTATCCGTAATAACGGCAAATGGAGTAACCTCAGAGCCTGTACCTGAGGTAGTTGGAATACAAATCAGCTTAGACTTTCTTCCTAACTCAGGATACTGGAAGGCTCTCTTACGAATATCCATAAATTTTTGTTTTAAATCATTAAAATTAACCTCTGGGTGTTCATAGAATAACCACATACCCTTCGCTGCATCCATAGAGGAGCCTCCACCTAAAGCAATGATTGTATCTGGTTCAAAGGAACGCATCAATTGAACTCCCTTTAATACGGTCTGAATAGATGGATCTGGTTCAACATCGCAGAATAACTGATGCTGTACCTCTGGGCTTCTTAGCTTTAACTGGTCTGTAACTCGGTTAACATAGCCTAAATCCACCATGGAACGGTCAGTTACAATGATGACCTTACTCATTTCCTTCATTTGATGTAAATATTCAATTGAATTTCTCTCAAAATAGATTTTAGCAGGAACCTTAAACCATTGCATATTATTTCTTCTTTGACCTACTTTCTTTACGTTTAATAAGTTAATCGCACTGACATTTCCAGCAACTGAGTTATGACCATAGGAGCCACAACCTAAAGTTAAAGATGGAATGAATGAGTTATAAACATTACCAATACCACCGAAAGTAGATGGAGAATTTGCAATGATACGAATCGCTGGAATGATATCTCCAAAGCGCTTTGTCAAGGCTTCATCCGCCGTATGAATTGCTGCAGAATGTCCTAAACCATTGAATTCAACCATTTTCTTAGCTAGTTCAATACCCTCATCTGTAGAATTAGATTTTAAAACAGCCAATACTGGAGAAAGCTTTTCACGTGTTAAAGGCTCTTCTACACCAACACTCTTACAGTTTACACATAAAATTACTGTATTTTCTGGAACATTAAAGCCTGCTTCATTTGCAATGTATTTTGCACTCTTTCCAACGATTACTGGATTTAGCTTAGCTAAAGGTTTATCTTCTTCCTTCTCTACACCAAACATATATTTCTCAAGCTTTTTCTTTTCACTTGGAGACACAAAGTAAGCTCCGAAGGACTTAAATTCATTTACAGACTCTTCTAAAATTTCCTTATCAATAATGACAGCTTGTTCAGAAGCACAAATCATACCATTATCAAAGGACTTTGACATTACAATGTCATTTACTGCCTGACGAATATTACAGGTCTTTTCCATATAAGCAGGAACATTACCGGCACCTACACCTAGAGCAGGCTTACCACAAGAGTAGGCAGCACGTACCATAGCATTACCACCTGTTGCTAAAATCGTTGCAACATTTGGATGATTCATTAAGGCGCTTGTAGCGTCCATACTTGGATGCTCAATCCACTGAATACAATATTCAGGAGCTCCTGCTTCTACAGCAGCATCATATACCACTTGTGCAGCGGCAACAGAACATTTCTGTGCAGAAGGGTGAAAACCAAAAATAATTGGATTTCTCGTTTTCAAGCAAATTAATGCTTTAAATATAGCTGTAGATGTTGGATTGGTAACAGGCGTAACACCTGCAACTACACCTACTGGTTCAGCAAGCTCTGTGATTCCTGTAACAGGATCCTCACTGATAATACCTACTGTTTTTGTTCTTTTCATATTATGAGTGACATATTCACAGGCAAATAAGTTTTTAGTTGCCTTATCTTCAAACACGCCACGTCCTGTTTCTTCAATTGCTAGCTTGGCAAGTTCACCATGCTTATCTAATGCTGCAACAGAACATTTTGCAACAATATAGTCGATTTGCTCCTGCGTATAAGACGCATAAGCCTCTAAGGCCTTTTGAGCTCTTTCAACAAGTAGATTGACCTCATCTTGAGGAGTTAATACTTTTTCTTCCATAATATCCTCCGTATAAACTTTATTATTCAACAATCTCTACGTCCTTATTATATATAAATTTTTCGAATTTAAAACAAGTAAACGTTTACTATTAAGAAAAAAATATAATCCTATCAAAATTGGTAGGATTACATCAAAAAACTTTATTTTCTTTACTTTTCTTCTTTATTTTTGGTCTTCTTTTTCTTTTCTGTTTTTACTCTTCTAGATGCCGGTTTTGCCAAAAAGCCATCTACAATAAGAAGTAAGCTAACCAATAGGATTAAAACT
>UQGR01000007.1 GCA_900540705.1 uncultured Mollicutes bacterium | reverse complement strand
GAACTCCAGTCGCGAAGCTCACAATCAGATATAAAACGATTGCCAAAATAAAATTCATAAAAGGGCCTGCAAAGAGCGTTAAAAATCTTTGCCATAGGGATTTAGATTCAAAGCTTCTATCATAAGGTGTAATCTGTAAGCGATCGCCTTTTTTTAAGATATAGTAAGCATCTCTTAAAACCTCAACATAGTGGTCCTGTAGTCCGTCATTGATGGTGACGTATAGCGGATTGCCATCTTTGCCATATAAATCTAAATCAATAACCTCACCGTGCAGCTGAGCCTCTAGATTTTCATCTACTATAATTTCACTAGCTTTACCCTCAAGCAGGTTAAGACCTATTTTATCTCCAATTTTGATGAGTTCACTAGAAATTTCCTCTCCTGCCATAGATACATAACCACCAATGGGAATTGCTCGAATACAAAAGGTAGTTTCTTTAAACTTCTTTTTATAGATGGCAGGACCCATTCCTATTGAAAATTCATGGCATAGAATACCTGCTCTTCTTGCAAAAAAGAAATGTCCACCCTCATGAATAATAATAATTATGCCTAAAATTAGAATGAAGGCAATGATACTGACAATGACCAAAGGTACTCCTGTAAGTGCTAAAATCATATTTTACTATGCTCCTTTACAATTCTTTCATATACTTCCCTACTAACTTTCAAACGTTCTTCTAAGGAAGGAATAGCTTCTCTTTCATATTCCTTTTTACTAATTTCTTCTAAAATGATGCTTTCAATCTCCAAAAATTTTATCCTCTTATTTAAAAATAAATGAACAGCTGCTTCATTACTAGCATTCAAGACGGCCAAATATAATCCGCCCTTTTCGGCAGCCAAATAAGCATATTCTAAGCAAGGGTACCTCTTCATCGATAACTCCTTAAAATGCAAGGACAAATCCAATAGATTTAAAGCAGGCAGCTCTTGATATTTATGCTCTGGAAAATGGAGAGCATAGGAAATCGGAATCCGCATATCAGAAATACCAAGCTGTGCCTTGATGGACCCATCCTCAAATTCTACTAAGGAATGAACGATACTCTCAGGGTGAAGAACTGTATCAATTTTTGAGTAATCGATATTAAATAAGTAATGAGCCTCTATCACCTCAAAGCCCTTATTCATCATTGTTGCAGAATCAATTGTAATTTTAGAGCCCATAGACCAATTGGGGTGCTTCAATGCATCCTCTACTGTCACATCCGTTAATTCTTCTCTTGTTTTATCACGGAAGGACCCACCACTAGCGGTAATGATTAGACGTTTTACCTCCCTCATTTGTTCCCCAGCTAAGCACTGTAATATCGCAGAATGCTCTGAATCAATCGGCAAAAGCTCTACACCATACTCCTTGATAAGGTCTTGAATTAGATCACCACCAACGACTAGGGTTTCCTTATTGGCAAGAGCTATATTCTTTTTAGATTCAATGGCTCTAATGGTAGGCTCCAAGCCCGCCACACCGACCAAGGCGTTGACGAGCCATTCATTTTCATAGTGATGATACTTAGCTACCGCTAAAAGTCCTTCATCCCCAAAAACCGTTTGAGGATGATACTCTATATCAAAAGTATGCTCCTTCTTACGGAAGCATACTATCTCTGGTTTAAATTCTAAAATTAAGTTTTTGGCAAGAACCAAATCAGCTCCAACACTCATACCAACCACCTTAAAATCCAAGGGGTTCTTACGGACGATGTCTAGAACCTGAGTTCCTATAGAGCCACAGGCTCCTAAAAGATATAAATATTTCATACACTCATCCCCATCAAAGGTAATGCAACTCGAATAACTGTTATAAAGCACAGGAATACAATGCTTGCAAATAAAACAGAATCAAAGCGGTCTAAGATACCACCATGTCCAGGAAATACCTGAGAGAAATCTTTAATTTCATAGGTTCTCTTAAATTTAGAACAAATTAAATCACCAATCTGAGAGCTTACAGAAATTAAAGCCGTCAGAACAATCAATACGATAACCATCAATGCTGCTGGCATTTTCTCATAGTCAAAAACTCCAAAGAAAAATTTTATTGGCTCTTTATCTGGAACGAAATAGTGTCCAAAATAGTTATAGAAAATCGCAAACATACTTCCCATGATGGTTGCACATATTGTTCCACCAATTGCCCCCTCCCAGGTTTTCTTAGGAGAAATATGAGGGCATAGCTTATGTTTTCCAAATTTCATACCAAAGACTAGGGCGAAAATATCTGTGAAGACAGAAACAATCATCAAATAAACTATAAATCGCATACCATTAAACAATAAAATCGTAATAGCAGAAAAGCTTAAGGCTACATACAAAACAATCATAAAGCATTTTCCAACGTCAGTTGCATCAAAATCCTTTACAAATACCTGACAAGAAAATATGGCTGCACATGCAATTGTTAAGGTTGTTATGATATTCACCTTAAAATCTATCTTATTCATTAGCTGAGTAATTAAGCTCCTACCACAGGAGGGATCCTCATTCACAATTCCCAAATAGATAAGGATTGTAGATAATATAATAATGATTTTTACTCCTAAGGGAATTTTCTTTTTTCGTTCACACATCTGTATCATTTCCATAGTGGCAACTACAGAAAATAAAATAATCACACATTGTAATAAAGGAAATAGGCAGTCAACCAATAATAATGGTATACCAATAAAGGCAATGACAATTCCCGTAAAAATACGTTTCTTCATCAGCATTCCTCCAACGTCTCAGTATTTAAGACAAAATATATAATTATTATACCACCTTCACGCATAAATTAAAAGCATTTTCCACACAAGAAATAAAAGGTCTAAGTATGAAAACCTAGACCAAAATTCTTATCATTTAAATTGACATTAAATCCTTATTTTTTCTGGCAGTGATTTCTTCAATCGCTGCAATTTTTTTATCTGTAAGCTTCTGAATATCTTCTAAAGCTCCCTTTTCATCATCCTCAGGAAGCTCTAATTTCTTAACATCATCGTTAGAGTCCCGTCTTGCGTTACGAACTGCTACCTTTGCCTGCTCCTCCATTTTACCAACAACCTTTGTCAGTTCTCTTCTTCTTTCTTCAGTCATTTGAGGTAAAATCAATCGTATACCATTACTATCATTTTGAGGAGTTAATCCTAAAGAGGAAGCTGAAATTGCTCGTTCAATATCTTTACAGATAGATTTATCAAAAGGCTTAATATAAAGCTGATTTGCCTCAGGAATTGTAATAGAGGAAACCTGCTTTAATGGTGTCATCACACCATAATATTCTACAGAAATAGAATCTAACAAAGACGCATTTGCACGACCTGTTCTAACTGTAGATAATTCTCTTTCATAGGAGGCCAAAGCCTTATCCATCTTGTCTTCAGCCTCTAATAATACCATTTCTAATTCTTCCATTTTTTCACCTACTTAACTCTTACAAAGGTTCCTATTTTCTCACCCTGAACGGCACGAACAATATTCCCCTCAGTATTCATATTAAAAACAATTAAATTCAATCCATTATCCTTACAAAGGGAAGCCGCAGTGGCATCCATAACCTTCAAATCCTTGGCTAGTATCTCTGAAAAGGATAATTCATCATATAGCTTGGCATTTGGGTTCGTTCGAGGGTCAGAATCATATACCCCTTCTGTTTTATTTTTAGCCATCAATACAACCTCAGCTCCAATTTCTGTTGCCCGTAAAACAGAAGCTGTATCTGTAGAAAAGTAAGGGGAGCCCAAGCCACCTACAAATATACAAACGCGTCCCTTTTCCAAATGACGAATCGCTCTACGGCGAATATAAGGCTCAGCTACCTCATTGATTGCAAGAGCAGATAAAACTCTTGTTGGAACACCTGCCTGTTCTAAAGCGTCCTGAACTGCAAGACCATTCATCACAGTTGCTAGCATACCCATATAGTCTGCCTGAGCACGCTCCATACCTAATTCAGAAGCAGTTTTACCACGCCAGATATTTCCGCCACCAACTACAATTCCAATTTCCACACCCAAATCATGAGCATTCTTGATTTGTTTTGCAATAGACTGGACAGTCTTAGAATCAATGCCAAATGGAGTATCTCCTTTGATGGCTTCACCACTCATTTTTAGTAAAACACGTTTATACATTCTCATTCCCTCTTTTCTTTATAAAAATAGGGAAGGCCAGTAGCCTCCCCTAAAAAATTACTTATTGAAAGCTGCTGATTGAGCTGCAACCTCAGCGGCAAAATCATTCACTTGTTTTTCAATACCTTCGCCAACCTCAAGACGAACAAAAGAAACTACCTGAGCCTTAGCACCATTGACATATGCCTCAACCGTCTGATCAGGGTTTTTAACAAAAGCCTGAGATAATAAGCAAATTTCCTTTAGATTCTTCTCTAAACGACCTGGAACAATACGCTCTGCAACAATGTTCTCTGGCTTTGGTTTAGCAGATTGAGCATTTTCATTTAAGGCAGCTGCTAAAATAATTTCTCTTTCCTTAGCAATGACATCCTCTGGAACATCATTCTTTGAAACATACTTAGGATTTAAAGCAGCAACATGCATTGCGATATCCTTCGCAACGACATCATCATTTCCAGTTAAAATTGCAATAGTAACAATTCTTCCCTTCATATGCTTGTAAGCACCAAATACTTGGTCACTTGTCTTTTCAATAACATTTACACGACGAAGTGTTATTTTTTCTCCAATCACACCAGAAGCCTCAAGAATAATTGTATTTAAATCCTTACCCTCTACCTGTAAAGCTAAAGCCTCTTCTGTATTTGTCGCATTGGACTCAGATAAAATTTTTCCTACCTTTTCTAATAGGCTTAAGAATTTTTCGTTTTGAGCAACAAAGTCAGTCTGAGAATTCAATTCGAAAACAACACACTTGTTTCCAGAAATCGTATAAGAACAAAGACCCTCAGCAGCTACTGCGCCTTCCTTCTTAACTGCCTTTGCAATTCCCTTTTCCCGTAACCAGGTTACAGCCTTCTCCATATCTCCGTCTGTTGCAGCTAGAGCCTTTTTACAGTCTAGCATACCTGCAGAGGTTTTCTCACGTAACTCTTTTACCATTTGTGCAGTAATATTTGCCATAGTATTTTCCTCCTATTATTCAGCTGGAGCTTCTTCAGCCTTTACAGGCTTCTTAGCAGCTGGCTTTTTTGGTGCTGGCTTTTTAGCTCTAGGAGCATCCTTTGGTGCTGGTTTTTCTTTAGAAATTTCTTCGCTTAAATTAACCTCTTCAGCCTCTTCAAACTTTTCAACTTCGCCACCATTTGCCTCAATAACAGCATTAGCCATTACCCAGGTAACTAGTTTAACCGCACGGATAGCATCATCGTTAGCTGGAATAACATAATCAACATCATCAGGATCACAGTTTGTATCTACAATTCCGAATACAGGAATGTTTAGCTTACGTGCTTCTAAAATTGCATTGCGTTCCTTACGAGGGTCAACAATGAATAACGCATTTGGAAGCTTCTGCATTTCCTTGATTCCACCTAAGAATTTTTCTAGCTTTTCACGTTCAGCGATTAATTTGATAACTTCCTTCTTAGGAAGCTTTTCAAAATCACCATTTTCTTCCATTTTATATAAGTCATGTAACTTAGCAATTCTCTTCTTGATTGTCTTAAAGTTTGTTAAGGTTCCACCTAGCCATCTTTGGTTTACATAGAATTGACCAGAACGAATAGCCTCCTCCTTGACAGCCTCCTGAGCTTGCTTCTTAGTACCTACAAAAAGTACCTTTCCTTCATTTTTTGCGATTTCAAGTAAAGCTGCATAAGCCTTTTCAATCTCATTTGCAGTCTTCTGTAAATCGATGATGTAAATCCCATTTCTAGCGGTAAAGATATACTTACCCATCTTAGGATTCCATCTGCGAGTCGCATGTCCAAAGTGAACACCTGACTCTAATAATTGTTTCATTGAAACTACTGATTCAGACATTTTTCATTTTCTCCTTTTTATTTTTGTTTTTGTCCTCTGCCTTTTTCAACGCTAGCCTCCATCAATTTAACTTGCACACGACGACCAACTCCAAAGACATGTGTATTTTGTGCCTATGATATTATATCATATGGTTTCAGTACTTGCAAGGATTTTTTATTTATTGTCTAAGAAACAACATTGTTATTTTATTTATTAATTAAATCATCTTTAATGTAATTAAAAAAAATACAGTTTTAAAATTGGCTGTATTCTTTTAATTATTTTATGTTTGAAATTATACACTATTATAAAATTAAAATTAGAATAAACTTTAATAAATTTTTATCTTTTGTTTTTACCCTTATCTTTCCACTCTATTATTGACAAGTAAGACTACAAGGTTTCTTTTCTTTACTAGACTGTCCATCATTTGGTTTAGTATAATTCTTAGGCATAAATGCTCCTAGTCCAGTTAATGAACTAATATTTGGAAATGTACGACTAAATATACTTCCTATCGCATTAAATAAAAATAATACGGCTTCTTTAGTTATTGTTCCGGCAGCCCATCTTCCCAAATGCAATTCATTATCATTTTTTAATGATCTTATTAACCTTTTAAAAACTTCATTGAAATCCGTAATTTTTCCATTTCTAACCATAGAATCAAGTGGATAATCATAAACGCTAGAAAAATCTAATTCTCCATCAATCATATTTAAGAATAGTAACTCTGTTTCTCCACTATACTCCCAAGAACATTGTTTTTGTAAATCTTTTATAAAAGAGGTAAAAGAAGACAACTCAAAAATATCACATTTATCTTTAGAAAATATTTCTTCATAATAGCCAGGCATAAAAAAAGTAATTAAGTTTCCTGAAATTTCATTAAAATAACCAATATTTTCTAATATATTCCTGCCAATCTGTTGATTCGGATCTTCCTTATTAATAAATAAAATACAAGAAACAAAATTTTTACTTTTGCTTCTTTCTAACATCATTTCCTTATACTGTTTAAAACTACTTATAGGCATCATAATATCATCTCCCCTAATTAATTATAATAAATTCTTTCGTCGATATTATATCATTAAATATCTATACTTTCAATAATTCCTAGAAAGAAAAAAGTAACTCTCCATAGAGAATTACTATATCTTTTTATTCACTTACCGTTTCGTTTGGCAATAGGCCATTTTCTAAAACGACCTGATAATTCTTTATCCCTTTCGTATAATCCTTAACAGATGCTTCATAGGTAAAGGCATAGTAAACTGGAACCATTAAAAATACCTTTGTATAGTCTTGCGTACCATCATTGTAGGTACAATAGGTTGGAAGATACACAACAACTAGCTTTGCTGCCTCATCCTCCTTCTTCTCAAATCCATCTGGAAGGTTAACTCTATAGGAAAGAGAAAGATGTTCAAATAGGGTCTCACTCGTATGCTCTTGAACTACAAAATCATAGCCTAGCTTGTCTTTATTTACGCCATAGGTTGAGTTATTCATCTCATTGATAAAGGAGTTTGCATCATCAGTAGGGATATTTCCATTAAAGTATAAAACTCGTAAATATAACTCCTTAAAACGATCCGTCAAATAATCATCCATATCAATCGTTTGATAAAACAAGGAATCCTTTGGGGTTTCTGCAAGCATTACATCAGAATAGGAACCACTTTTATCTAAGCTCGCATTGAGGCTTTTTCCCTCCTGCACCTTCTTTAAGCTTAAATCTTCCATTATCAAAGTAGACGGATTATCTCTAACTACACTACGGGTACTACCACCATTATTACAGCCTGTTAATATGAGCATTAAAACTAATAAAAAAACAAAAGATAATTTTTTCATATCATGTACTCCTTTTTTTAAACATAATGAATTATAACAAAAAAATGAAGGTTATACAAGGGAAAGTCTTGAATATTTTCACTGCTCTTCCTTGTTCTCCGTTTTTGATGCCCTAGGATGACTAATCTCATAGGAGCGTTTAATGCTGTCAAAGCTTACATGAGTATAAATCTGAGTCGTAGACAAATTCTCATGTCCTAGTAGCTCCTGAACACTTCGCATATCCGCTCCATTATTCAACAATGCTGTTGCGAAGCTATGGCGAAGCATATGAGGGGAAAGATGAAAGGTCTCTCCACAATCTCTAATCAATTGATTCAGTATAACTCGAACACCTCTAGGCGTAAGTGTTGTCCCATTTTTATTTAGAAAAACATGCCGATTACCTTCATCCTTAGAGCGGTATAATAAATCTAAACGATAAGTAGAAATATACCTCTTTAAATGGTCTGCCAGCTCCTGAAACATCAGAACCACACGATCCTTACTGCCCTTACCATGAACCACAATCGATAAATCTGTAAAATCAATGTCCTTGATTTCTAGTCCACATAGCTCACTTACACGAAGTCCACAGCCATAGAGTACCTCTAAAATACAATAATTACGATAGCCCAATGGCGTATTCTGATCACAGATATTTAGAAGCATCATAATTTCATTTGTCTTTATGGTTTTTGGTAATCTTTTTGGCAGTTTTGGAGCTTCCACCTCTTCAAAAAAATTACTTTTTACATCACCGCTTCTCAGTAAATATTCATAAAATGTCCTTAAGGAGGACAGCTTTCTACTGATACTTGTAGAAGCGAGGTTCTGGCTAGATAAATAAGAAATAAAATTCTTACAAACTCGATTATTCCTTATCTGCAAAAGAGAGGGTGCCATCTTTTCAGAATGCACAAATTCATAAAATTCTTCAATATCCTTCCGATAGCTAATTACTGTATTGGAAGAATAATTTTTAACATTTGCTAAATAATCCATGAATTTAGCAATTGCTTCTAAATCGGTCAAAGCTTTGCCACCTCACTTTGCATTACCTCTAAGGCACGTTTTGCATAAAGGCTCTTTCTTTCCTTCTTCTTATGAGGAATATCTAAGCAAGCCATAATTCCAAAGTTGGCATTCATTGGCTGAAAGCCCTCTGGACTGGCATTACAAATATATAAAGACATGCTTCCCATCACTGTAGTATTAGGGAATACCACAAGCTCTTGGCCTTTAAGATACCGGTCCATATTGATTGCTGCATAAATCCCACTAGCTGCAGATTCTACATACCCCTCAACCCCACTCAATTGTCCTGCAATAAATAAATTTGGATACTGTTTGGTCTGATAGGTTGGATTTAAAATTTTAGGGGCATTGATATATGTATTCTTATGCATACGACCATACTTGGCAAAACGAGCATTTTCTAGTCCAGGAATCATTTGAAACACTCTTTTCTGTTCTCCAAACTTCAAGT
This sequence comes from uncultured Mollicutes bacterium, assembly GCA_900540705.1. Taxonomy (GTDB): domain Bacteria; phylum Bacillota_I; class Bacilli_A; order Acholeplasmatales; family Anaeroplasmataceae; genus Pelethenecus. The sequence goes on along the minus strand of UQGR01000007.1, from coordinate 36,474 downwards.
GAGTTTGAAACCCAACTAGATTGTACATCTCCTTGGCAGCATCATCCTGTCTCAGCTGGACGACAGCATAAGGGGTTTCTCCTGAAGGAGTTCTGAGTCCTACGGGCTTCATTGGTCCAAAGGTCAATGTCTGAGGCCCACGCTTAGCCATAATTTCTACTGGCATACAACCCTCAAACACCTTCAGCTCAAAATCCTTGACTTCTACCTCCTCAGCTGTAATCAAGGCCTCATAGAACTTATCAAATTCCTCCTTGGTAAATGGACAATTGTAATAGGAGGCAACTCCCTTATCATATCGGGATTTCAAATAGACCTTATCGTAATTGATAGAGTCAGCATAAATGATAGGAGCCTGAGCATCAAAAAAATAAAAATCCTCACACCCAAATAGCTTACGGATTTCCTCGCTTAACGCATCACTGGTCAGTGGTCCTGTGGCGATGATAGTTGGGATATTCACATCAATATTTGTGAGCTCATCAAAGATAATTTCTACATTGTCAAGGGAACGGATAACCTCTGTCACATATGCAGAATACCCTTCCCTATCTACAGCCAAGGCTCCACCTGCTTCTACAGAATGACTTCTTGCTGCCTTAATGATTAAGGAATCCAAAAGCTCCATTTCCTTTTTCAAAATACCGCATGCATTTTCTAAGGAATCGCTTCTCAAAGAATTTGAGCAAACCAGCTCTGCAAACTTATCCGTTTTATGGGCAGGCGTCATCTTTTTAGGGCGCATCTCATAAAGCTTAATTTTATATCCCTTTTTTGCCAAATAATAGGTTGCCTCACAACCTGCAAGACCAGCACCGATGATATTAACTTCCATAACCATCACTCCATAAATAAATCAAATTTCAAATCCTTAATAAATTTTTCTATAAAGGTCTTCTTCTCCTCCCAATATTTTTTAGCAAGAGGTGTGACCATATAATTTTGTTCTAAAATATGAGCGGAATGCAGCATAATCTCCTGAAAGACTGAGGTATAAGATTCAGGCTTCTTATAGCCTTCTGCCAGCAAATCGAAGACGATACCTAGTGCCCCTTCCTCATCTAATAAATCTGCCTCCATAAGTACCACCAGTTCAATTGGCGTTTCCGGATTACGGAGAAGCGCCTTATTCGAATGCATCAAAATCAAATCAGATACCTGCTTAGTAAATCCACACTCCAATTGGTGCGCAGCAGCATATTCTTGAAAAAGCTCTTTTCCTAGCTCTGCATGGTTATTTCCATGGAAATCTCTATAGCCTATATCATGGAAGATTGCAGCTGTTAAAACCACATCTGCCGAGCAGTTTTGAACACCTGGTAATATTCGTTTAGCCCATCCATATACTCGGACTATATGCTCATAGCGATTCCTAAAAAATAGCTGCGGCTTAGCACTTTTTATCCCTTCATTTTTAGTTAATGTCTCTAAAGCATACGCAAGCATATCCTGATAGTCTAAATTCATTCTTCTCACCCTTATACGCCATATTATACCATACTCCATTAGATTTAAGAATAGGAAAAACAAAATAAAGCCAGGCTAAACAAACCTGACTTTATCTCTACTTAAGCATTCAATCTTTGGAGATATAGCTGATAACAATCGTAGGCAAGTCCACTAGAAGCCTTTGTAAACACTTCTGCATAGCTATGGGTTTCATTGTGAACCTTTTTAGAGCCCCAAATACCTGTAACATATTTTGTATAATAGTAATTCTTACTGCTATCCTCCAACACTGCAAATTTTGCTTGTAACTCCTCTGTTGAAATTTGATTATCTCTTACACTCTTTATAAAATCAAAGGAATAAGCGAGAATCTTAAATTTCGTAAAGGCATCACTATCATTGAACCATGATAAAATTTCTTCCTCACTTGCATATCCAAAGTAAGCAATTAATGAAACACCAATTGAGTAATTATCCTCTGTGAAGCTCAATTGCGTGTAATCATAATAGTATGCCTTTTGCGCATTGGCAGCTCCATAGTTGACAGATAGTCTAGCAAGCTCGAACTGGTCTAACAATTCCTTAACCACCTCAACATACTTCACCTTAGCAGGCTCCAGCATCGTTCTCAGTTTGTCCATACTATATTTAAAATACGTTCTAAATTCATCACTATAGATGGTATACTTTTCTTCTAGCTCTGGAATAGTTACAACAAGCTCTGGTAAAATTCCACCTTCTATCGCTTTACCAATCTCCTTATCTAGCTCATATACATAATTCATATAAATAAAGTCTGTAAGTAGATTCCAAGCAAAGGACTGAGCACTATGGTCTAAAATAAAGCTCTTTACATCTGTAAACTGATATGCTGTATAGGCAGCTTGAGCTTCCTCTAGGGTATACTGTCCTGCAACATAGGAATAAATTCTTTCATTCACATAGACAGAGGTTGCCTTGTCATAAGCCTCTACCATCCGCATCAACTTTTGATAGGAAGTGAAATAGAAGCTCTTAAACGCATCCTTATAAGAAGAGCTTAAAGAATAATATTCATTATAAAGCATATTCAACGCCTCTTTATAAACAAGAATTTCTTCTTTATTTGCTTCAAAATCAAAGGAATCCAATTCAGTGAAGCTTTCTACACGATTTGCAAAATCCAAAAGACTCTCTAATGCCATCGTATTATAAATGGATAGATATAAATCAAATTCCTCTTCCGTTAATACAATTCCCTGCTGTCTAAAGTACAAGTACGCATCATAACAGCCCAATACTGTATCATAATTTAACCCACTCAATCCGGTTGAAGCGTAATCTATTAAAACTTGTTTTAACTTCTCCTCACTATCGAAAAGAATTTCATAGTAACTAATCATTTCAGATGGATAAGTGGAGGAATATGAGGCCTTTGCCAGCTCAGACATTGAATCTAGGTAGGCTTGAACATCCTTAGCCTGAGCATAGAACTCTGGTGTATACCTGAATTCTCCTAAAGCATTGACCATCTCTCTCGCTGTAGCCATTTCTGATTTCGCAGTAAGGTAGGCTGCCTCATTGGCTTTAGCCATCCCTGCATCAAAATAGGTTGCATCCAAGGCGCCACTTGCCGTAATTGTAATCGGAAGTGCAGTTTTAGTATAGGTGCCATGACGATAGCCACTTAAAACCACCTGTAGACTTTCCATCTGTTTCAGATCATTTTCTATATAATTTAAGGTAAAGCCTGTGACATCCATATTGAAGTTGGCAATACTATTGATTAAGCTTGTCAATGCTGAAACATTCAAGGCAGCAATCTGTTCATTCGCCAAATCTACTAAGCTTCTCCAAAGTGTATTGACCACCTCCACTGCAGCCGGTGCTAATACCAATGTAGTTTTATTTCCAGATTGTTCTGTAGTAAAACCATTCATAACTCGGTTCAGCAAGTCATTGAGATAAATGGTGGTAACCTCATCAGAGGAGGCACCTAAGCCTTCAGCAAGCATACTCTTTAAATCCATCATCATTTCAGCAATCTTAAAGTTGATTCCTGCCGCATTGCCATCTACAATTAGATATAAATACCCATCACCAATATAGAATAGCCATACATTGATGTTAATTTTAACAAATAGCTTTGTCTCTGCCTTAATATTAATCTTAGCGTTTAGTTTAAAGGAAGACCAAATATCATTTCCATCCAAAATTCCCTGTAAGTCTAACGCAACACCCAAGTCTCCTGTAACTACACAAGACTTAATTAAACCATTGTCTACCTCTAAAGGAATGTTCAAATCAAATTTCTGTCCATTGCCAGAGTAATCCAAAGCCGTAAGTCCTTTGACCATAGTCATAATATCTAATACACGCTTTGCAAAAGGATGGTCTTTAAAATCTGTAGTTAAAACAAATTCAAGCTTTTCCTCCTCGGTCAAATGAGATACATAATCAGACGCCGTAGTCTTTGTTGAAAGTTCAACTGAAACATCCATTCCAAGGGCACCGATGGCTGCCAGCAAATTGAAATCAGCAGTAGTTGCCCCTAAATTAGATAAAACAAATTCAGCATCCTTAATTGTTAATTCTAATCCTAATTTGGTAGACAGCATGGTCTGAAGAGTATCAACAAGGTTTTCACTAAGTCCAAGAGTAAGTCCTGACGTCGTAGTTTCAAGCTTTAGCTCTGTTGCATAACCAATCACACTCTTCAAAATCTTTACAACATCCTCAAGCTTTGGCTTTTGTTCTCCTAAAGATGCAAATAGCTCCGTTAAGCGATACTTTGGAAGCTCATACTTATACTTAGTATCCATAGAATCAAGGTATAAAATACCATCTACGATTGTCAAAGTGATTGGACTATAGAATTCTGAGGTAATCACAAGCTCTAGCTCTATAGCCTCAAATACATCCTGTCCCTTAAGTAGATTGATGAGATCTAGCTTAAACTGCATCTGATAAGGAAGAACAATGTCATATCCCATTGCCTGTAGACTTAGCTGTCCAGTAGAGCTGACTCCTCGTTCTAGATTCTGGAACATAGAAACCAAATTGGAAACTGGCAGATATTCTCCTAGCTTTGAAAGCTCAGTAAGACCAAAGGTCAGACTTAGATTATGAAGCTGGATATCCTGATTTATAATAGAGGAAAGTCGAATTCCATCTTTTTGAATCTGGGTAGACAACCGAATTCCCTTCCAGGATAATACATCTAATACTAGGTCAAGCTCTGCTGACACTTCTGTAATCCTAAAGTTTTCAAAATCTAGCTTTAAGGAGGAAAGGATAGCAGATAAATCCAAGGATAATGGTCCTATTAAATTCTGAATGGTATCCATAATAACATGGAAATCCTGTTCCTCAAAGACTAGCTTTATCCCATTTAAATTGAAATATAATTTTTGATTAATATAATAAATATCTATTGGAAGCTGTTGTTCTGTTCCATCCTCTGCCTTGATCTTAGCCCATAAATTCGCATAGATATCCCAATTCTTGGTCATTTGAATAAGGCCAGTAAGACGAATTCCATATAGTTCTGCGTCAATTTGCATAGAAAGACCATTGCTGGCTTCTAGAGAATCCTTTATATCTCCAACCAAGGAAATCAATTGCTGAATATCCTCTAACTGAATCGTATCTTCAGGAAGAACCATTTCCTTTTTAGAGGATGCTGAAATATTGGCTTCTAGCTGAATTCCAGCACTAATTATTTCTAGCCTGGTTCCAAGAATATTTCCATTTTCCATTATGCCTGTAAACTGTAATGTAATGAAAGATATGACTTTGATCAAAGAAGAAACATCTAAGGTAATAGAGTCTTCCTTTAAGAAGATTGTTTCAAAGATTGGAAGCAGCATAGACATCATTTCATTAGTGTTGAGCTCAGGTAGAACAAATCCAAAGGTTTCTTCTATCTGCTGGAATAGCTTAGGAAGTTCAGCCATAGCTACCTCTATAGATAGACTTCCATAGCTTACATATAGAATTCCCTCTAAGAATTGGATACGGATTTGATGCTTCGTCTGATAAATTTCGACATCTAGCTTGCCATCTATTCCGTATTTTCCATTATAGAATACAAAATCTAGATAGCTTGTATCTTGGATATTCATAGAAAGATTCTCTAGATTTCCCTTTAGGAAAATGGACAAATCTATACTTCCCTGTAATCCCATATGAATGGAATCCTTATACAAAAGACCAAGGAAATACTTTATTTGTTCCAAATACTTAGAACAGCTTACAAACTCTGTCTTGTCAAAGTGAATCTCTTCTATCCTCTTCGTATCTATATCTATCGTAATATCATATAGATTTGTCTCTACTTTAAAGCCTGTCTCTGTCTTTGTAAGAGATACTCTTAGCTTCTCTAGTCCCTCTAGCCACTGACTCATATTCAATAGGATTTCTATGCTTCCTTTTTCTATTGTCAGTCCTTCTAGTAGTTCTGGTATTCTATTAAGCTCTAGCTCTCCTACATTCAAATCCTTAGGTAAATATGGCTTTATGAGCTCAATTGCCTCTTCAAGACTCATGTAAACCTTGATTCCAGCTTTATTACTTATATATAGGTTGCCTTCTTTATAGTATATCTCGACTTCTATTTGGTTCCCAGATATTTCAACTTCTATAGTCCCCTTCGCCTGAAGCTCTGTATTCCAATCTACATAAATACTTCCCTTTAACCCTATACCTTCATATACTCCACCAAAGCTGAAGCCTACTCTCTTATTTCTTATAACCTCTAAAACGTCAGCTATATATTTGGTTACCTCTAGGATATCTTCCTCATCATAGTATTCCTTTGGCGTCTCAATCGTCTTTGTCTCTATTCCCTTCATCTGGATAGTTCCATTGAATATGCCACTTCGTATGGTCCCTATGAGGGTATCTTCTTTAATAAGGAAGCTTACTCCTATCTTCCCAAGTAGCTCTGTTAGACGACTTAAGTCTAGTTCTACCTGGTTTTCGGTTAGCTTTATTGTCTCTACTATTTCTAGTAATTCCTTTAAACCTAGCTTTAGCTCTGGCATTTCTACTTGTGGTAAGCCTAGCTGTTCTATAATCTTAGTGATGGTATCCTCTAATGTAGCCATAGATAGCTTTACTGTATAGTCCCATACACTCAGATAGAGCTCCTCATTCCAATAGATAAGCTTAACCTCTAGCTGTTGGTTAGCATAGCTTATACCGATGGTTCCTTCTAGACCATACCTTCCTTCATTTAGATATAGATGAAGGTTACCTGTAAGACCAATCTGATAAGAGCCATACTCTACTATTCCATCTACGAGCAGCTCTAAAGATTCCTTACCAAGCTTAGATAACAGGTATTCAATAAGCTTACTATATTCCTTGATAGAGCTATACTCTGTCTTGTCAAAGTGAATCTCTTCTATCCTCTTCGTATCTATATCTATCGTAATATCATATAGATTTGTTTCTACTATGAAGCCTTGAGCTGTATCCTCTATAGAAAAGATGACTATATCTAGCCCAGAAATCAATTGTGAAAGATTTAGGGTTAAAGAGACTTGGCTCTCTGTAATAGTTAAATTTTGAAGAAGCTTTCCAAAATCCAGTTCAAATATGGTTTGAATGAAAGAATTTATATCAAATTCCTGAGGTATTGAAATACCTCCCATAGCCTGATTTAATATCTGTTCAAGCTCAGTAACCGATACTTGAACCTTTATATTTCTATATTGTACATAGACAACAGAACCATCAAAAATGAGATACGCCTTCTCCTTTAAGCCTAGTGCTTGATTTTGAAGCTCTATCTCAAGCTTAACAAGCTTTTGGGCGAAATCCATATTGACCTTACCAGATAACTGATACTCCTGATAAGCACCCATAAAGGTAAAGCTCATTTTTTTATTCTCTAGAATTTCTGTGATATCCTGTATTAAGAACTCTAAATCCTTTAAATCATTGTAATTTCCTTCCATCGGCTTAAACTGAATAGCTTCATTCTTTTCGATATGAACGGAAAGGTAAGGATCCGTTAGAATCGTAGATTGAATAGAAAGTAAATCTAATTCCTTGCCATCCTTAGCAATCAAGAACCTCAAAGGAAGCTTTAACCCCATCAAATTCAAGGTTAAATCCAAGGTTACACTCTCTTCTGTTTCCTGAATAGTAGCATTGTTGATATCATTCATAATTTGACCAACATCAAAGGAGGAATCCCCAGAAGCTGTAGTAGAATTAGAATCCTTCAACAATATTACCCGTAATAAAGGCTCTAATATGGTAGAAACCTCATCTACATTCCCCTTTACCTTGATGGAATTATAATCGATATAGACCGTATTATTTTCAAATATAATTTGTAAATCCCCAAGGGCCAGCTTTACACCAACATTGTTCAAATCAGAGATGTTTAAGGCTAGCTTTCCTTGAAGCTTTCTTTCCTCTAGCTGGATTAAAACGTCAAAGGTCTTCTCCTTTTGATTTCCTCCCAATAAGGAACCCGTAATATAAGATAACGGTGTCGTTTCCTCAGGCTCTACTTCTCCATCCGAAGGAGTTAAATCCTTATATTGTTCAAAAAAATCTAGGTCATCCTGATTGATTTTGTAGGTTTCATAGTTGAAAACCTCCGTTAAATTCGTTTCACAGACAACTGGAATTGGAGCCACCTTTGGCTTAACCGTATACTTTTCCTGAGTTTTGACCTCCTGGACTCTCCACTGAGCATCAAAAATATATTCAATGACAATGGAGGAAAAGGCTGGCTCATCTAAAGAGGAGGCGTTAGTTGCTACCTCTCTTCTATACCAGAATGGGGCATGTTCTCGATCAGGATTGAGCGTTAAGGTAAGGGAATATAAGCCATTTTCTAAAGACTGCGTTTCAGAAATCTCTAAAATCGTTTCCTTACAGATAATATAAGCTGTCGCTTGATTTGGAAGCCAGCCATACCTCGTTATATAGCCTTTATTGGTTATACATTCTGGCTGGTCTGTTTTCCAAGAAATATTGTCACCATCCTTAGAGGTAAAATCACGGATTAAAACCTTACCATTTTGAAAATACTTCTGTTTTCCTAATGTGACAAGTCCTCCTGAATAGGTATTTACCACCTGGATACTACCATTTACAAACCGCTGGTTCAAAATCTCCTGAGTTTGTCCAGCAGATACTGCACTTCCCTTCGTCTGTGAAGAATAATTCTCTGTATTCTCTAAAACCCATAAGACGTACGCAATGTTCGATAGGGAGTCATGGTCTGAAGGTAGACTACCATCTGTTGGTGCTTGTTCGGTATAGGTTTTATATTTTGCTTCCTCATCTGCAAAGGTTACAGAATCTCTATTGGATTGGGTAAAGTAGAAAATTGCTACTCCGCCAATTAAAAGTACAAGTATGAAAATGGATAAAAATATTATTTTTTTCTTCATATTTTTACACCCTCTAACACAAAAAAACAATTTACATTATATCATTATACCAAAAAAAGAAAAAATGTCAAACTTGTTTTACAAAAGAGGTTTTTTTAGAAAAAAGAATTTATAAAATAAAAAAGGAAAGAACTGTATTTCTACAGTTCTTTACCATTGGGAGAGTTATAGTTTGCTTATGAAAAAAGCTTTTATCCTAAGAGGAAGTAAAGTCTTCCTAATCTTAAGACAACTATAGTATACCCTCTAAATATCTCAATAATACGTTTAAATTATGGGAAATTGTGATATTTATTGAATTTTTGCAACTCTAACCGTATCTCTAGCAATCATTACCTCTTCATTTGTAGGAATGATATATAGCTTGATTTTAGAATCCTTCGTAGAAATCAAGCGTTCATCAGAGAAGGTATCATTCAGCTGTTCATCAATCTTTACTCCAAGAGGTGCTAGACGCTTTGCAACATTTAAACGAAGATGCTTCAGGTTTTCACCCATACCTGCGGTGAAGCAGATTGCATCACAGCCACCTAAATATAACCAGTAGGAGGCTACATAATCTGCAATACGTTTTGCCTGTACATCAAAGGTCAGCTTACATCTATGATCGCCAGCCTCCATACCTGCCGTTACATCTCTAGCATCATTCGAACGTCCAGACATTCCTAGATAGCCGGATTTCTTATTCAAAATATTTACAACCTCAGCTGCAGTTTTTCCTTCCTTAGCACAGATATAGGAAACAACCGTTGGGTCAATATTTCCCGTACGAGTTCCCATAGGGATTCCCTCTAACGGAGTAAGTCCCATAGAAGTATCCTTACACAAGCCACCCTCTACTGCTGAAATGGATGCACCATTACCTAAGTGACAAACAATTATTTTTGTATCCTTTAAAGATTTACCCATAATCTCAGCACATCTTTCAGATACATACTTATGAGATGTACCATGGGCGCCATATTTACGGATGCCATATTTTTCATACCACTCATATGGTACGGCATACATATAGGCCTCCTCTGGCATGGTTTGATGGAATACAGTATCAAACACAACAACCTCTGGAACCTTTGGTAATGCCTTTTGAAAGGCTTTGATACCAATGATATGAGCAGGGTTATGAAGAGGAGCTAAATCTGCTAGCTCTGCAATCTTTTCAATGACCGTTTCATCAACCAGGCTAGAATCCTTAAAATATTCTCCACCCTGAACGACACGATGTCCTACTCCTGATATTTCATCTAAGCTCTTTACAATTCCCTTTTCTACTAAGGTTTCTAGTAATAATTCTACTCCCTCTGCATGGGTAGGTAATACGGGATGTGTTTCTTCCTTTTTACCATCATACTTTAAGGTGAAAATTCCTTCAGCCAACCCAATTCTTTCCATTACTCCAGATGCAATAACTGTTTCTGCTGGCATCTCTAATAACTGAAACTTAATAGAGGAGCTTCCAGCGTTTACTGCCATAATTTTTGCCATTTTTGTTTTCCTCACTTCTAAATTTTATTTTTTTCAAACCACGCTTCGATTTCCAGCAAGGACTGATTAAATTCCTTGACGTTTGTGAAGCTTGGCAGTTTGACCATAAAGCAATTCTTCTTATCCTCATAGACCTTTTTTTGGATAACTAGAAGAATTTTAGGCTTTGCAACAAACATATTATCCGGTAGCTCTACTAATCCAATGATAGAGCATTCCTCCAGCAACTGTTTTTTAAAGCTTTGATTTTTATCATAATCAAAGAAATCATTTCCCACAATTCCAATCATACAGCCTTCAGAGCTTAGCATTTTACTATACTTTAAAATTGCATCATAAGGAAAGTAAGTTTTTGAATCTTCTTTCAGTACATTTGGCATATCAAAGACTATGAAATCTAACCCGCTAAGATTCAAATTTAGAGTATCCTGTAAATAAAGCTCTACCTCAATAGACAATAGATCACTGACCATTTTTGTAAGCTTTGTCATCCATAAGTCATGATCACATGCATAGGCCTTACAGGTCTTATCCAAATGATTTAAAATCGTATGAAGGTAATTCCCTGTTCCACACAATGGATCTAAGATGGAAATGCTTTGTTTCTTTGATAGTTTGGTAATCAAATATGCGGTGAATATTCCTAAAGTATCTGGAGTTGTATTCCCATTAGGGATTCGCATCTCCTTAAAACCCTTAAGAATGATGGCTTGCATTGCCTTACGTACATCTTCGACAGTAAAATCTATATCTGCTATTTTATCATAAATTTCATTCAATTGTTGAACGAATTCTGTTTCACAATCACAAACTACATCTGAAGCCAAAATATTATTTACCGTAAGCTCTATAAGCTCAAAGTAGCTTTTATGAAAAATCTCATATAGTAAATTATTGGACTCATCTACACAATCATAGAAAAGCTCAAGGTTGTCCGTCTTAACTTCCTGCATATTCTTCACCTTTTATAATTATATCAAATTTGGAAATTAATGTAAACTTTATTCCTCATTAATTTTAACCTTAGGTAGGTTCAATTGAAAATGAAAAGCTAAGTAGCGAATCAAAACTACCACCACAATAGATAAGATAGAAGCTAAAGGATACATATGGCTATTTAGGATGATACAATAATATAATACCGCTCCTATAATAGCTGCCACACAATAGATATGTTTCCTAAAAATCGCTGGAATATGCGCAGCCATAATATCTCTTAGCATTCCTCCACCAACCGCCGTCAGCACGGAACAAAAGATGATCATAAAATGGTTTGTAATACCTGCCTCCATCGTTTGCGTAGCTCCTACAACGACAAACACACCTAAGCCTAAGCTATCAGTGATATTAAATCCTATCTTATATATTTTACTTTCCACCACTTTTGTATTTTTTAAAAAATACATCACTAGAAAGACGATTAAGGTTGTAGCAGCAGCAACGATTACATAGCTGGGATTGGCAAACATAGAGGGCATAGCTCTACCTATGATGATATCCCGAAATAGTCCACCACCTACCGCTGTCGTACTTCCAAGAATTACAACACCTAAAATATCCATTTTATTTTCAATTGCAATTAAAGCCCCTGAAATTGCAAAGGCAATTGTACCTATATATTCAATCACCCGCAGCATGATTTCAATATCCATATATTTTCCCTACCTTATCCACTCTATAATCTCATTTGGACAATCCACTAGACGATCTGTGTACTGCTGTAACTCCTGTTTGGTCCGAAAGCCATAGCTCACAAATAGTCCATCTACCCCTGCATTACTTACAGTAGCAATATCCACTTCACTATCTCCAATATAGAGGAGGTCTTCTTTATTTAAAGCATAATCCTTTAGAATGGTAAGAATCGTTTCTGGATTAGGCTTACGCTTTCGATTTTCAGTATCCCCATACACAAAGTTCATAATATTAGGAAAGTGTGCTTCAACCAAATGTCTAGCAATGGATTCGACCTTATTGGTGACAACCCCCAATCGAATCCCCTGTTCCCTACAATAGGAGAAAACCTCTTGGATTCCTGAATAGGCTTTCGTTTTAATATTATAATTTTTCCCATAATACGCTTTAAAGTCAGCTAAAATATCGTCAACCTGAGGATGATGAAGGGAAGCCGCCTGAATCAAATGACGAATGCCATGCCCCAAATAGGCCTTGGTTTGCTCCTCGGTTATGGCAGTCAAGCCATGCTTCCTCAAAGCACAATTACAGGCATCACATAAATCTCCTATCGTATTTAAAATTGTTCCATCTAAATCAAATACTACCATTTTATATTTCATTGTTCTTTACCCTATCATAAAAATAATTGTAAAATTCCTGAGCCAAACTTGGAGAAGCAATCAGCTGCTTGGCCTCCTCTAAGGAAAACCAAGAATAGCTATCTATCTCATAGTTTGCAGTAACTACATCCTGTTCTACTATCGCTATATAGTTCACCATCAAGACATTAGATTTCTCATAATATTTTGACTTTTGATAGATAAGTCTTTCCACTGTGAGTCCAACCTCTTCAGAAATCTCTCGGATGGCTGCCTCCTCTAAAGCCTCTGTCTTATTCACATAGCCAGCCACTAATATATATCGTTTTTTTCCATACTGTTCAATCAAAAGTGTTTTTTTTAAATCCCTAGTAACGATAATCATGCTAACTGCAACAGAAAAACTTTCGAAGCGATAAGCTTTACAGGTCTTGCAAAAAGGCACCATTCCCTCATGTTCTAAAGTCTTTAATTCTAATTTCGTTCCACATTTCTGACAATAGCTCATACAATTCTCCTTATATCCCTATCTATTCTACCACCATACAACAAAATTTTCCATAAAAGAAAAAAATAACTATTTTTCAATAATTATTTTCTCACCAGGAATCAATAGTCTATTTTCATTTAGCTTTAATAATTCTAATGGAGATATCTGATATTTTGCCAGAATATCCTCTACACTTTCGCCAACCTTAACCATATGAACCTTTGGATCACGATAAGGAATAGATTGGTTTGGCATCACCTTTAAGTTAGATATATCCTTAATATTTACATTATATTTATTGATAATTTCTTGGATACTATCATTACTTTTGGTCACATAATTTGATTTCTTTGGAATAAATAAAATTTGATTTGGATAAATCATATTTGATACCAAATGGTTAGCAGCCTTCAAGTCCTCTACAGTAATTCCATACTTTTTAGCAATCATATATAAAGAATCATTCTGCTTTACCACATATTGTTCATAGGAACTTAAATTTGGATTATAATAATTCACTTTTTTCACCCATTATTAAATATATGAAAGAAAAAGACCTAAGTCTAGGCCTTTACCCATTGTATGGGTTTCACATGATGAGATTCTAAAAAAGCATTCGCCCTAGAAAAAGGTCTAGAGCCAAAAAATCCACGATAGGCAGATAGAGGAGATGGGTGAGCTGACTTGATAATAAAATGATTGGGATTATCCAAAAATCTTTGTTTGGATTGAGCTGCCGAGCCCCATAAGATATAAACAATTGGCTGAGGTAAGGTATTTAGCTTCTGAATGATGTGATCTGTCAAGATCTCCCAGCCCATATCACGATGAGAAAAGGCTTGACCCTCACGGACAGATAATAGGGTATTTAATAACAATACACCTTGAGCAGCCAAATAGTCTAGATTCCCATCCTGACGAACTGGAACACCTAAATCCAGTTCCATTTCCTTATAAATGTTTTGAAGAGATGGCGGCAGCTTTTCACATAAAACTGAAAAGGCAAGTCCATGGGCCTGACCTAGCTCATGGTAAGGATCCTGTCCTAAAATTACCACCTTTACATTTTCCATTTTGGTAATCGAAAGTGCATGATATATTTTTTTATAATCTGGAAAGCAGCGATAAGTCGCATACTCCCTATCTATAGCCTCCTTCAATCTTGGATAGTAATCCATCTGTTTTTCTTCATCTAAAAACTCTTTCCAGCCCATAAGTATATCTCCTTTTCTATTTTTATATTATAGCATATCCTAGCTAGAAATTAAAGGAAAAGAAAAAGCCCACTCCTTCTATAGAAGTGGACTAAGCCTTCTTAAAGATTACTTTAATTCAGCAAAATATTTGATAGTACGAACCATTTGGCTTGTATATGAGTTTTCGTTGTCATACCAAGAAACAACTTGAACCTGATAAGTATCCTCGCCAACCTTAGCAACCATAGTCTGAGTTGCATCGAATAAAGAACCAAACTTCATTCCGATTACATCAGAAGATACGATTGGGTCTTCATTATAGCCAAAAGACTCAGAAGCTGCAGCCTTCATAGCAGCGTTGATTCCCTCAACAGTAACGTCCTTCCCCTTAACAACAGCAGTTAAAATTGTTGTAGAGCCTGTAGTTACTGGAACACGCTGTGCAGAACCAATTAGCTTACCATTTAATTCAGGAATAACTAGACCAATTGCCTTAGCAGCACCTGTAGAGTTAGGAACGATGTTTGCCGCACCAGCACGAGCTCTACGTAAGTCTCCCTTTCTATGTGGTCCATCAAGAATCATCTGATCTCCTGTATAGGCATGGATAGTACTCATAATACCAGATTGAATAGCAGCATACTTATTTAAAGCATTTGCCATTGGAGCTAAACAGTTTGTTGTACAAGAAGCTGCAGAGATGATTGCATCATCCTTTGTTAATACGTTCTCGTTAACACCAAATACTACAGTAGGTAAATCATTTCCAGCTGGAGCTGAAATAACAACCTTCTTAGCACCTGCAGTAATGTGAGCCTGTGCCTTTTCCTTCTTTGTATAGAAACCAGTACACTCTAATACTACATCTACACCAAGCTTACCCCAAGGTAGGTTAACTGCATCCTTTTCAGCATAAATCGTGATTGTCTTGCCATCAACAGTGATAGAACCTTCACCAGCTTCAACGGTATGAAGTCCTTCACCATAATGACCACAATATCCGCCCTGTGCAGTATCATACTTTAATAAATTTGCTAACATCTTTGGATCAGTTAAATCGTTAATTGCAACAATTTCATATCCCTTTGCACCAAACATTTGTCTGAATGCTAAACGACCAATACGTCCAAATCCGTTAATTGCCACTTTAATAGCCATAATTATAAATTCCTCCTAAAATTGAATTTTTACATTATTATTTTACCACTTAAATTTTTTATTATCAATATATTTGACATCGACATTTTAAAACAATTTTATGTAAACGTTTTTGCTATTATAGAACCGAAAGAAAAGGTGATAAATTTGACTTATATTCCTTATGTATTAGAAAAGAGCTCCAATGGAGAACGAAGCTATGATATCTATTCAAGATTGATGCAGGATAGAATTATTCTGTTGGTTGGAGAAATTGATGACCATATGTCTTCTGTTATCATTTCTCAGCTTTTATATTTAGATTCAGTTAGTCAAGAGCCCATTGATATCTATATTTCTTCTCCTGGCGGCTCTATTACAGCCGGTCTAGCCGTTTTTGATACGATGCGGCATATTAAGGCTAAGGTAAATACCATTGTCGTTGGGATGGCAGCATCGATGGCAGCATTTCTACTAGCCAGTGGAACAGGAAAGAGAAAGGCACTTCCTCACGCTGAGGTAATGATTCATCAGCCCTATGGTGGAATGCAGGGTGTCGTATCGGATATTGATATTCAGGCCAAAAGACTCCTAAAAACAAAAGCCCTAATGAATGAGCTACTAGCCGAGCTTTGTCATCAGAGCATTGAAAAAATATCTCATGATACAGAACGTGACTACTACATGTCTGCAAGTGAGGCACTAGAGTATCATATCATTGATGAAATTCTGTCCTAAAAGGGATAGAATTTTTTTATTGAGTTAAAAAGGTTCTTTTTATACGATCCACAAAATGTGGTAGTTCATGATAGGCTACCTGAATCTTATCAGAGGCAACAGATATCTTGGCACTAGAAAACTCTTTGATATTATAGGATATATTATCAATTGTAATATAAACCTCTTCCTCCTGTAAGGCTTCTAAAATAATAGTTCGATGACTTGCCAACAATAAAGAGGAGGATAGGGTACGATAAGAATTTGAATTAATTCCCGCAATTTCTGTCATTTGAAAGGCCTTTACACTCGGATCTACTACTGCCCCATGAAGGGATTTATTATATGCAGTAGAGCCGTAGGAGGTAGAAATACATAGACCTGTTCCTCGAAAGGTTTCAAATTTTTCTTCATCTACATAAACATTCAGGATTAATGTTCTTGGTGGCATAATGATGGTCATTTCATTTAAAGCATAGTCCACAATATTTTTTTGACCAGCTTGAATACTGCATTTGAGTAAATCTATCCATTCTACTTTATATTTCTTTTCATTGATATCCATTATTAAATCGTCTAAGGACTCAAGTGTATAATTTGAATAAAACCCTAAATGCCCTGTATGTAACCCAAAGATAACAGCCTGAGGAAACTGATGAACTGCATTGATAAATGTCCCATCTCCACCAATCGCTACCACCAGCTCTGGATTCTTCTCGTCTAATTCTAGAGTAATATTCTTCATTAATTTTTCTTTAGCAAGGGTTGATTTTTTATCATTTTTTGCAATAATCCAATATTTCATAATGATCTGTCCTGTCGATTTAAATTTTATCTGTTATTATTTTATCACAAGACTTGATTTTTTCAACCAAATATTAGATAATAGAGATATATTTTAGAAGAGGTATCTAAGATGAACAAGAATAAAGAAATCGAATTTAAGACATTAATCTCTCAAGATATTTATGAAAAGCTTCTAGATGAGTTTGGATTATCCAATAACATCTTCCCTCAAACCAATTTCTATTTTGATACGGAGGATACAAAGCTTTTAAATGAACAAACCGTTCTGCGAATCCGAAAAAAAGGCAATGGCTATAAGCTGACTAAAAAAACCAGATCCTCTGTAGGAGCGGATGAAACTCACATTTTACTGAGTAAGGAGCATGCTATAGAAATGCTAGAAAATGGGTTTGATGCAAAAATCATTGATTTGCCTTACTTCGTTAAAAACGTTGCTGAGCTGACAACCTATCGTGCTTCTTCTCCTTATAAGGATGGCACAATATTTTTTGACAGAAGTGAATATTATGGTCATACCGACTACGAGATTGAATACGAGGTCGATGAGGTAGAACAAGGCTTACAGGATTTCAAAGATTTCTTAGAGTCTCATCACATAGAATATAAAGAATCGATTAGAAAAAGCAAACGAGCATTTGATAATAGGAAATAGAAAACTATTTCCTTTTTTATTTTCATTTCTTTAGATGTAAAAGATATTATTGTTGAACATATGATGCAATTATGGTATAATATTTGAAATATTATTCATAAAAGGGGTGTTTTCTTATGATAAAATTAGTGAATTTGACAAAAATTTACAATTCGGGAGAAAATGTTGGAATAGGTATACAGGATGTGAACTTAGAATTTCACGTTGGGGAATTTGTAGCTATCGTTGGTGCTTCTGGATCAGGTAAAACAACTCTATTAAATATCATCTCTGGAATGGATAGTTATACAGAGGGGGAAATGTTTGTCAATGGGGTGTCTACGGCCAATTTTACAATGGACGATATGGAAAACTATCGTAGAGGCAATGTCTCTTTCATATTTCAAAATTATCAGCTCATTGACTCCTATACCGTTTTAGAAAATGTTATGGTAGAACTTATCCTAACTGGAAAAAGTCAAAAGGAAGCTAAAATACGAGCAAAAGAAATCTTGACTAAGGTGGGAATGGGGCATCGATTACATCATAGAGCATCTAAGCTTTCTGGAGGAGAAAAACAAAGAGTTGTCATTGCTAGAGCCATAGCGTCTGAAGCCAAAATTTTAGCCTGCGATGAGCCAACAGGAAACTTAGATACGAAAAATACACAGGAAATTATGGCAATCATTAAAGAGGTTGCAAAGGAAAAATTAGTCTTATTTGTAACCCATGATGACTCTTTATTGCAGGGGAATGCTACTAGAGTCATTCGAATTCGGGATGGTCATGTGGAAAGTGATACTCTTGTAACAGAAACTCCTACCTACGAAGAGGCGTTAAATATTCCACCCAAAAATAGTTTTTTCACCATTCTATACATTGCTTTAAAAAATTTGTGTAGGACTCCTAAAAAAACTATCTTCGTTTTAGGTGTTTTTCTTCTATTGGCCTTTGCAATTTTATTTTCTATAGCATTCATTCCTCTAGAGATGACTGCAACAGATAATACACAAATCGAATATAATATGTATAATAATAAAGACCCAAATCGTATCGTTGTATACAATAATGATGCATTTGATGGAAACTATGGAGTATCTCAGGATAAGATTATTAAAGATGATTTCTTTCTGGACTTCTGCTTCCGTCCAAGCACAACCTCAATTACGTTAAACGAATATATTAAGGATCAAGCTTTTCTACAAATAATTAAAGAAAATTTAACCTTACTTGTTGGAAGATTACCTGAGGAAGAATCACAAGAAAAGGAAGCAGTATTGATTATTGATGAAAATTTTTCTAAGTCATTCCTAGAGGCACAATTGGGAAATAAAATTAGATTTGCTGCAAATAAATCCGATTTTACCTACTTTTCAGATTACTACACTATTGTAGGTTTTGCTACATCCAACTATTATAATGAAGATCGTACTGATGTATACATCAATCATTTAGATGATTTCAAAACGAAAATGATTAATAATTTAAAATTAAGGAAAGAATTTTCAAATATTTATGAAGATGATTTTGTTTTTCAATTTGAGGGACAAAAATCTCGTGTTTTCATCAATCAAAAACTAACAAAAATAGAGGATGAAAACGGAAACTCAAGTGATCCAATCCGGGTAAGTTTTAGATATCGAGACAAAGACTTTTCTCTCTTTTTAGGAAATAAAAAAATAGATTTAGAACGCTATGGATGCTATTATTTTTATGATGATACCTCCAATGATGATGTTCAAATTAGTCCTGATTTAGCTTGTAAGATTTTACAGGAAACTCCATATCGAGTAAGTATTTATGCCGGGCAATCTGAAATTGATTCCATTATAGGTTCATTACGAAATAATTCTAATTTAGAAATTTACCCACTTAGAGAAGCTATCCGTAACATTCCTCAGTATGATTATGTAGGAATTCTAAAAAATTTATTTTATTTCATTTTCATCTTTATTGAAATTATAGCATGCTTATTTATTGCTTCTTTAATAACATCCTTCATCCTAGGATCTAAGAAAAAAGAACTAGGCGTATTACGTGTCATAGGTTTATCTCAAAAGGATATCTTACACGTGCTACATATTGAGCTTCTTACGACTATGGTTTTATCTATAGTTTTGAATATTATAGTGGCAGTATGCTTCAAATTTTTTGAAACGCCAATCTCTTATGCATGTATCTTTGATAGTATACCAAAATTGATTGTTTCTATCATAATTCTACTAATTATGTCTATTCTAATTTCTTATCGTTGGAATAAGAAGATGTTTAAGCATACTGCACGCGAAATTCTAAAGGCAGGTGATACTCTATGATTATCGTCAAAAATTTAAATAAATTCTATAATAGAAATAAATCTAATGAAATTCATGTAATCAATAATACAAGCTTAACAATTACTTCTCCAGGATTAGTTACTTTTTTAGGCCCCTCAGGGGCTGGAAAATCCACCCTGCTTCATGTCATTGGTGGATTAGACCGTGCCAAAGGAGAAATACTTCATGATACCGTAAATTTTAATAGAGTAAGTTCTCGTGTAGCTGACGACTATCGAAATAAGCACATTGGTTATATATTTCAAAACTACAATCTTCTGCCAAATCTTACTGTATACGAAAACTTGAAGATTCAGTTAGATTTGATTCATATTCATGATAAAGATACCATAGATAAAAAGATTACAGAATGCTTGAAAATAGTAGGAATGGAAAAATACAAGCGTCGAAATATAACAGCATTATCTGGTGGACAGCAACAAAGAGTTGCGATTGCAAGAGCTCTAGCAAAGGGTCCAGAGGTCATTATTGCTGATGAGCCAACGGGAAATCTAGATAGCAAAAATAGTATGGAAATTATGAACATACTCAAGGTGCTAAGTAAAAAATTTTTAGTAGTTCTTGTTACACACGATTTACAACTTGCGAGATACTATTCTGATCGAATCATTACCATTCGAGATGGAACGGTAATTGATGATCAAATCAATGAAAACAGCAACTCTTTACTCCATATTGATCCAAATGCCCTCTATCTAAATCAGTATCAAAAGAAAATATTACAGGATGAAAATTCTAAAATAAGAATCTTTCAAAAAGAGCCGTCTTCTGTTCAGCTAAACGTAATAGTGGAAGGAGATAGTATTTACATTGAAAATACCTCTTCTCTTCCAGTTAAATTAGTTGGAGAAACAACCGATAAATATACAATGGCGGAAATGCCAGAGGAAGAAAAAATAGATGAATCTAGTGTTTTAAATATGGATTATCTAATTTCTGAAAAACAAACCTTTAGAAAGGTAATGCTTAATTTCTTCAAAGGATTGAAAGAATCCTTTTTAGGATTATTAGGTAATAGTAAAAAGCTAAAATTTTTATATGCTTCCTTCATATTTATAGGTATGATTTTATGTCTTTGCTTAAACTCCTTAAGTATAAGTACTACCTTGACAGAGGATGCTGGCGGAGAAAGCCCTGTAGGGGCAGTACGGATGAATATAGCCAATGCCTATGATGGTTCTAAATATGGATATACCTTGGAATCAAAAGAATTTATTGAAATTTTAAAAAACAATCCTCAATCCATTAGTGGTATAGTAGACTATATTAAAAATCCTTCTTTTGCCTTCAATACAATGGCTAATCGATCTATAACCATAAATTTATCAGGAAATATTTATATTACTACTCCAAAGATTTTTAATAATAATGATACTCTCTTGAAAAGCAATGAAATTATAATATCAAATAAGGTTGCAGATATCATATTATCCTATACATCTTCCTTTGGCGTGTCTAGCTATACAGACTTAATTGGTAAAGAATTCGCAATAACCTTACCAAGCCTATTTACAGGAGATGTGGTAATAAAAGATATTGCTCATACCAATAATAAACTTCTATTAGTCAATGAGATGATCTATTTTGGGGGACAACGTACAACTTTTGCCTCCCAGCATATACAGTATTCCTATTGCAGTTCTGCTGATGACATTGAAAATATTATGCAAAATGCTTTGCCTGTCAAGCATGATTTAGTCCGTTTTTCTAGTAAAAACGCCTGGATAAGCAAAAGCCTTTATGACTATTTTGTCATTTATGATAAGATGCTTAAGTGCTATCGTTGTTCTTCTACATATTTTGATATTGCAGGAATTTTAGATACGGATGATTTTAAAATCGTTTTCCCTTATAAAGAATACTATGAGGGCTTTCTAGCTTTATCCTTAACGGATGATAAAATTGTTTTACCAAGTGAAACTTTACTTGATAGTCCTATAAAACTAACAAGAGGAGAGCTTCCTATGAACTATGGCGAAATTCTTCTCCCTGATTTATTATTCTATAGAAGTAGTTATAGTGTTGGAGCTTCTTTCCCTTATAAAGAGTTTAAATTTAAGGTGGTTGGCTTCTTTACACCTGATTATCCTTTCAATGTGAACCATATTTATACGACTTATAGAACGGCTAATATATTGAAATCAAGATATGCCTTTGACAGAATCATAAATAATAATCGAAAGATTCTAGACTTCTATGTCTCTGACCAAGAACAGGCAGTAGAATACTTTGATTCTATTGGCTATTCTGCAGTTGATCCAAGACAAGAGGCCTTAGAAAATAATTTGTTAAATAAAATTGATGCTTCTCGCATCGCTATCATTATTTCTACTTGTATAGTAGTTGTAATGATTCTGTTTATCTTCTTTATTAATCGTTCAAAGATGATACATAACATTTATGAAATCGGCGTAATGAGGGCCTTAGGAGCTAAAAAATCTAAGCTATATAGGAAATATTTATTAGATAGTTTAATTTTAACAACGGTAACCGTGGTTTTAGGATTCACTATCATGTATCTCTTTACCTTAAATGTCAATTCCTTTATTCCAGGAATTGCAATTGGTATAGAATATTATTTATTGTCCATCATTTCTCTATATGTTATTATGCTACTTGCTGCAATAGCACCATTATTCTTCCTACTTAGAAAAACGCCTATAGAGATTATTAATAAATATGACATTTAAAAAATTTAATATTAATTTTTTAAGAGCTACTTGCTAATCAAATGCATTAGCTCTTTTTTTTGTCAGATTTATAAAAAAATATTTAGGCAAAAGGTAAGACCTTTACATTAAAAATAGAAAAGAGTATAATGAATAGCGATTTAATATTTGGAAATATTTTTCATTAAAAATCAATTGAAGTGCTAGGCAGGTGATCCCTATGTTATGTCTTTGTCTTATCATTCTCACAATTCTACTCATTATTTCTTCCATTTTATTTTTTCCTACAATTAAGATAGGACCTGTACGACTAGCTTCTTATTGGGTAATCGCATTCCTATGCGCTATTCTGCTATTCCTGTTTAAACAGGTCTCCTGGGAAAGCATTATGGATAGCTTTACAGCAAATACTAGTGTAAACCCAATAAAAATACTTGTTTTATTTATCTCTATGACCATTTTATCT
This sequence comes from uncultured Mollicutes bacterium, assembly GCA_900540705.1. Classification (GTDB taxonomy): domain Bacteria; phylum Bacillota_I; class Bacilli_A; order Acholeplasmatales; family Anaeroplasmataceae; genus Pelethenecus. The sequence continues at coordinate 13,418 of UQGR01000007.1, read as the reverse complement.
ATCTTCTTAGATGAAATCGGATTTTTCCGTTATATCGCCTTAAAGGCTACAAAATGGGTAAAGGGCAGCCAAATTAAACTTTTTTTTGGCCTATACGCTCTCATTTCTCTTCTTACAGTGTTTACTTCAAATGACATTATCATTTTGACTTTTACTCCATTTATATGCTATTATTCTAAAAATGCTAAAATAAATCCCGTACCCTATCTCTTCTTAGAATTTGTGGCTGCCAACACCTGGAGCATGGCCTTAATCATCGGAAATCCTACAAATATCTATTTGGCCAGCACTTTAGAAATTGACTTTTTTACTTATTTAAAAAATCTCATTTTACCGACGCTTGGCGCTTCTATCATTTCTTTAATACTTTTATTTCTAATCTTTCGAAGGTACCTCAAAACGCCAATGGATGAATTTCAAAATGAAGCTATCCAACCAAATTTATTTTTATTAATTATAGGATTAACCCACCTTATTCTCACTACTATATTACTTACCATTTCTTCTTATATTCAGGTAGAAATGTGGCTAATCACAATTTCTTTTGCTAGTAGTTTACTCATTATCGTTACCACATATTTAGTTTGTAAAAGAAAACAATTAACCTTAATTAAAATGACACTTCTTAGAGCTCCCTGGAGTTTAATCCCATTTGTTCTATCTATGTTTGTTTTAGTATTAGCTCTTAATGAGCAGGGTATATCTTCTCAAATACGTGATTTTATGTCTCAATTTCAGCCAGTTTATGCTTATGGTGTTTCTGGAGTCCTATGTGCAAATCTCATCAATAATATTCCAATGAGCGTTCTTTATTCCAATCTTTTAATTTCAGCTGAATCCAAAGCGATTTATGCAAGTATCATAGCGTCTAATATTGCAGCCTTTATTACGCCACTTGGAGCCTTAGCTGGGATTATGTGGATGAGACTTTTAAAAACTTTTGATATTCATTTCAGCTTTAAAAGATTTATTCTTTATGGAACTATTATTGGAGTCCCAACCTTATTAGGGGCATTAACTATATTATATTATTTATAAAAATCCAAAAAAACTGGACAAATAAAAAAGGGGTATGCATAACAGCATACTCCTTAATTTAATAATAAATTTATTTTATAATTTGCTTATACTTCTCAAATTCTGCATCATTACAATAGATAAAGTGTCCCTCTTTAATCTCCTTTAAAGTTGGTTTATCTGTGGAATAATCATGAGCAGTTTGTGGATTATAAACGATTCTTTCTCTATTCTTTTCTGTCAAAGGATTTGGCTTTGGAATTGCAGATAGTAGAGATTGGGTATACGGGTGTAATGGATTTTTAAACAACTCATCACTAGAAGCCAATTCTACGATTTTACCAAAATACATAACAGCAATTCGGTCACAGAAATATTTAACAACACTCAAATCATGGGCAATAAAAATCATCGTTAAACCAAATTCTTCTTTTAAGTCATTTAAAAGATTAATAATTTGAGCACGAATAGAAACGTCTAAGGCACTGATAGGCTCATCGCATATCAATAACTTAGGATTCATAACTAACGCTCTAGCAATACCAATTCTTTGACGTTGACCACCAGAGAATTCATGTGGATATCGAGAGGCATGATCAGCAACTAGGCCAACCTTTTCTAGCATTTCCACTACCTTATTATGCATACTTTCCTTTTCAACCTTAGCTTCTGCTTGTTTCTTAGCTAAAATTTCACTTCTTTGTTCTGCATATTTTTCATTTAATTCATTCAATTGCTTTTCTAAAAGCTCTTTTTTAGAAACATCAAGATTTTCATCCTTAAGTTGTTCTAGGATAGAATTCTTATCAGTTAAATATTTTTCTTTGAGTTTTAAAAGCTCCTGGTTATATCTGTAACTATAGAAATATTTAATCTTTAAACTTTGTTTCTCTTTTACAAACTCTTGTTTTGCAGCAGCAACCTCATCATTTAGCTTTGCCTTTAAATCTAAATATTCTTTTTTCTTAGCCTCATCAAGATCCTTGTTCTTTAATTCTTTAGAAAGCATTGCAAGTTCCTTAGAAGCTTCCTTTTGAACCTTTGTATATTTCTCTTTAGCCTTAGCCAAAACCATCCGGTATTCACGAGCATTGGCAGAGCTTGCCTTTTGAATCTTTAAACCTTCGGATATGATATCCTCTACTGTCATACGTGGATCTAGTGAATCAACAGGATCTTGGAAAATCATTTGAATTTCATTAACTAATTTTCTTGGACAATGCTTATTATCATAGGCAATCTGTTTAATCTTATCCTTTTGAACCTTTATAATATTATAGGCATGTTTTTTTGCCTGCGTCATCTCTGCATTATATTTATCATGAATGGCTTTTACCTTTGCATTATACTCAGCAGAAAGCTTATTTAATTTAGAAATCTCTTTATTTTGTTCTTCCTTTAATTCCTTAAGCTTTTGATTCAACCGGATTCTAGTAAATTTAATTTCTTTGCGGTTCCATCGATTTCCCGCTGAAATACGATATCCCTTGTAATAAATGGATCCAGAGGTAATATCGTACAATTTAATTATAGAACGACCTGTAGTCGTCTTACCACAGCCAGACTCACCTACAATACCAAAGCATTCGCCACTATGTACATCAAAGGAAATATTACTTACAGCTTTAAGTTTTGTACGACTAGGACCACTTCCAAAGAAAAAGAATTGCTTTAAATTACGAACAGAAAGAAGAATATCGCTATCTATCAATTCTGGTCTTCTTTTTATCTTTGAATTTATATAAGGCTGTCTATCTGAAGCACTGTTGTTTTCAATCTCTGCTTCCTCTTCTAAATATCGAGTTTCATCTTCATGATCATCAGATATAACCTGATCATTCTCATTAGCTACAATATTATTTCTCAACTCTTCATCAAGATTGAAATCGCCATCTTTACTTCTATTACTCATTTGGAGATTCCTCCTTTGCTGCTTTTTTCTTACCTTTTTCTTTAACGGTTTGGTCCTTTAGAGCCTTAGCAATACGTTCAGATACAATCTTAGGCATTTCTACCTTTGGTGCATCTGGATGAAGTAGCCAAGTAGCTGCATAATGAGTATCGGAAACCTTAAAGAATGGTGGCTGATACTTGTAATCAATTTCCATTGCATATCTGCTTCGCAATGCAAAAGCATCACCCTTAGGAGGATAAATCATATCTGGTGGAGTACCAGGAATTGCATCCAATCTTTCCTTACTATCAATATCAGGAATTGAAGATAATAACGCCCAGGTATATGGATGCTTAGGCTCAAAGAAAATCTCTTCAGATTTTCCATATTCCACAATTTTACCAGCATACATTACGGCAACACGATCTGCCATATTTGCAACAACGCCTAAATCATGAGTGATAAAGATACAGGAAAGATTTCTTTCTCTTTTTAATCGATTAATTAACTCAAGAATTTGAGCCTGAATGGTAACATCCAAAGCTGTAGTTGGCTCATCACAAATCAAAACATCTGGACTAGCAGTTAAAGCGATTGCTATAACGATTCTTTGACGCATACCTCCAGAAAACTCAAATGGATACTGGCGATATCTCTTTTCTGGAAAAGGAATACCAACCTCCTGCATAATTTGAAGAGCTTTCTTTTTGGCTTCTGCTCTTGTAATTCTAGTTTTGTTAATATAGTCCTGTTTTAAGAGTTCTGCCTCTTTCTTATATTGCTCACCTTTATCAGGATATTTGGAATTTAAATCCTCAACAGCCTTTTGATAATTCATTTGAAGTTCTTGCTTATAAGCCTTTACTTCTGCCTTAGCAGATTTTTTCTTCTCGTTTAAGTTTTGTTTTAATCCAGGAAGAACAGTTTTTAAAGAAGCCTTTTCAGAAGAAATACTCTCTCTTAATTCTTTTTGGGCAACAAGTTTTTCATCTTTTATTTTAAGCTTTAAATCCTGATAATTCTGCTTAGCAATCTCTGGATTTGAGGATTGTGCAATTTGATTCTTTGCTTCTTTTAATTGATTTGCATGCTCTACCAATAAGGAATTGTATTTATTTCTTGCTTTACTCATCGCAATATTAGCATGAGCAATTGCATTTTTATAAGCCATTGATTCTTTAGAAATCAAATCTTCATATTTTTGTTTCAATTTATTTGCATTAATTAGGGTTGCTTCAGTAATCTGCTTACCAATTCTCATTATAGGGTTTAAACTGGATAATGGATCCTGGAAAATCATACCAATTTTATGTCCACGAATCTTATGGAATTCATCTTCAGATACATCCAATAAGTTTTCACCTTCATAAATGATACTTCCATGCTCAACAATTGCATTATTGGCTAGAATCCCCATAATTGCTCTTGAAGTAACAGATTTACCAGAACCAGACTCACCTACAATACATAAAGTTTCCCCATTGTATAAATCAAAAGAAACATCACGAACTGCCTGCACTAAACCATTATCTGTACGAAATGAGATTCTCAGGTCTCTTACTTCTAACTTTTTTTCCTGAGCCATACTTATTCACTACCTTTCAATGATGGATTTAATGCATCACGTAGTCCATTACCAAATAGGTTAAATGAAATCATCATCAAACACATAATAACGGATGGGAATACAATTAATGCAGGGTGTGTGGATATATAAATCTGATTATCAGAAAGCATAACACCAAAGGAATGTAATCCTTGTAAGCCTAGCTTTAAATAAGCTAAGGAAGCTTCTGAATAAATTACGCTAGGAATCATTAATACAGATGACGTAACAATGGTACCTAAAGAATTTGGTAGGATATGTCTAAATATCAATCGTCCATCAGATGCACCCAAGGTACGTGCAGCTAATACATACTCACGACCCTTAAACCTGTAAAACTGAGTTCTTGTTCGGGCAGCCGTTCCCATCCATCCTGTCATACAAAGTGCCAGGAAGAAAACAAAGAAGTTATTACCCAAATGCAAGATACACAATGTCATAACAATTATATTTGGTATACCACCAAGAATATCGCAGAAACGCTCCATTGCTAAATCCACGTTGCCACCAAAGTATCCAGAAATAGCACCCCAACATATACCAAATAACAAACAGAATGCTGCTGTACATACACCCAGAATTAAAGAGGTACGTAAACCAGCAAATGCTTTTTTAACAATATCATGTCCTTGATTGTCAGTACCAAAAAGGAAAATTGGCATAGAATCATAGCCTAATTCTTTATATCTGCAAACACTTGCCTCTACAGAAATAACCTTACCAATACGGTTGGTTGTTTCAGAATAGACTTCTTCAATCGGACACTTATCAGAAAGCTTCTTGAATGAGGAAGGATTCCCTCTTTCATAGGAGCAATATCCCAGACGAATATAGTTATCTAAATCAGAAATTGCTACAGTCTTATCTAGTGTGTCATAAGCACCTGCATAAGTATCATATTTAAAAGAACAATAAAGCATTTCGGCAGCAAAAATCTTCTTTTGCCCTGTACAAGACCAATATCCCTTAGGGAATAGCTTTGTCTCTTCATCCTGAGCATATAACACAGATTGTGTCGCATCATGAATTGAAATTGCATCAATTTCTTTCTTGATTTCTTCAGATACTGTATCATTACAAGTAAATACACAAGATTTAATTAAAATATAACTTTCCTGATTATTGCCTGCCTTCAACTCAAAACCAAGACGTGTATCCTTAGCATTGGTTATATTATTTTCTAGCATAATAGCACTAATATCAAATTCTTTATCACTATAATCTCTAGAGAAATCTTGAATTGTAACCTGCTGAGCAAATCCGCCTGAAGCTGATTTATAGGATAAATAAATTCTAAATTCTCCTATCGTACGGTTCTCAATACCATCTGTATCGCCAAAGGAAATCTTTACTTTAAAACCACCATCTATTGTAAAAGAGGTTGTATTTGTCAGTAATAGTTTCGTAGCGCTTGAATCCGTTGAAAGCTTGTTGGCATTTTCATTGACAAACATGAAATAGCCACCTTTTGCATACTTGTTTGCAACATTAATTAATGTAGGCGTTGAGTCTACACTTAGTTCTGTAACAGCTGGAGCATAATAATCTGCTGGTTGCTTTTTGTCTTGATCATATGCAACGTGCTCTACCCTGGTAGTACCATCCCAAAAACCTGTTCCTGATGAAAAAAGTTTTGGAGCTAAAAGAACCTCAGAAGGGCTTGGTGAATCAATGTTATAGGTAGAAAAAATCGGAAGAAAAATAGCTAATAGGACCAATGTTCCTAATACAATGGCGCCAACAACAGAGGACTTGCTTTTTCTAAATCTTCTTAAGCAATCCTTAAAAAAGGTTGTTGGTTTTCTTTGGATTTTTTCATCATGAATCTTATAATCTTTTTGAATAAGTTTGAAATCATCCTTTGTAATTTCATATTGATTTAAATCAACATCATTATGTAAATCACTCATTATTTCTTCGCCCCCATTCTAATTCTAGGATCGATAAATCCATAAGATAAGTCTAGGATAACACCTGCAAGCAAACCTAATGACGTGAATACAGCCATATCCACAAATAGAACGTTAAAATCCTTTGAATTTAATGCCGTAATAAACAACTTACCAATACCAGGTATACCATACAATTGTTCAAGAATCATGGAACCACCCAAAAGACCGATAACCTCAGCCAAAATAGATGGGAAAATAGGCACCATAGCATTTCTTAAGGCATGACGAAGTATCGCTTGACGCTTTGTTAATCCTTTTGTTCTTGCTAGTAAAAGATATTCACTGGACATAACATCGCACAATTCTGCTCTCGTAAAACGACAATATCCACAAATGGAACCAAAGGACAAACAGATAACTGGTAGAACATACCCGAGCGCCTGTTTTTCTGGCGGATCAGTTGGAAATGGAAATTGCGTAGGCAGTAATTTTGCTGAATAGCAAAGCCACAGCATTAATAAGGTTATTAATATAAAGTTAGGAACAGAGATAAACACCATTACTGCTGTAGAAATAAAATTGTCCACTGCGGTATTCTTCTTAAGTGCCGCCACAATTCCTAATAATATACCGATTGGTACAGATATTAATACAGAAATAATATTCAATTTGATAGAAACAGAAAGACCTTCTCCAATCAATACCATTGCAGATACATTCTGTCGAATTTCTGTAGAATATCCCCAATCCCATTTTGTTAAAATATTGGATAGCCAGTGTCCATACTGCTCCATAACAGGAACCTGATAATAATAGTAAGTCGTCGCTTTATCTAGCTTATAACTAAATAAAAGTTCTCCCATATCAGGTCTTTCATTTGTAAAGGATGCAACATAACCTAATCTAACCTCTTTTTCATAGTAAGAGAAAAGATTATTGTCCTGACCAATTGGCTTTTGATAAGGTAATAGCTTCATTAAAATAAAAGTTAGGGATAAAATAATGAAAGCTGTTACGAGTGCCAATAAAACTCTTTTGAATACATATTTAGCCATGAAATCACTCCTCTATTACCCCCAAATGGCTTTAAGGATAATATATTCTTATAATGCATAATAAAGCAATCCAACGCCTATTACGGGAATCGAATTGCTTTATTTTTCTAAAATATAATTACTTAATTATTATTATGTTTAGTTATATTCACTACTTAATGAAACTAATCCTTCATCATCAACGCCATTAATAGTGCTCTTATAGTAAACATCATATCCCATATGAGTTTTATATTCGTTTACCTTATCTGCAGGAACAGTAAATGTAAATACTAAGGTTCCATCAGCCTTTGTCGTCTTTGTTACAGTGCTCCAAACAGATTCCTCTTTATAATCGGCTGTAGTCTCATAATCGCCCCAGTATAGTACGATATCTGTTACTTCACCTGTGTAGCCTTCACCAGAAGCAACTACAACTTCTATTTCAGCTGTATAAGAACCATCTGCGTTTTTCTCATGCTTAACTAATTTAGGAGCAACAACTGGTGTTAATTTTCCATCTGTTACAATTGCAGTAGAAGTTCCAGCTGTCCATAATGCATCATAAGACCAACGAACACCATCGTATACTAAGATATCACTATCTGGATCATTTGTATCCTTACCCCAGTTTAGAGTAAAGTTACCAGAGATAGTTTGATCTGAAGATAATACAGAAACGAAATCTAATGGATTTAAAGAGTTACCTGAAATAGAACCGAATCCGATATCATACTGACCTGGCATTAACTTCTTATAATATACATTAAGCGTACTTGCAGGATCTACCCAGAAAGAAATATTTAATTTATATTTTCCACCAGAAACAGATTCATGGTTGAATGCATCCTCTAAATACTTCTTAACGTCATTATGAGAAGATTGTTCTTGAGATGGAGCCATCCAAGCAATCTCTAAATCAATTACAGTAGGATTTTCTGGTGTACCAGGTTGATACTTGCCGTCTAATTCTAACTGAGTTAAAGCAATCTTGAAATAATCTCTAGCCTGCTGTAAGTTATAACCATAACCATCAGTACCCTCAATTAGGTTAGCAATAGCGTCCTTATGAGCTTGTGTAGCATTGTAGGACATACCATTTTCAGGATCTGACATGTAGTTAGAAGATAAATAACTTACTGCTGGAACTACACCACGGTTGTTTGCATATTCTAAACGGTTAATAGATAAGCTTAATGCCTTAACGAAATAAGGATTAGATAGAGCAGGTTTAACCTTCCAATACTGACTCTTTGGAGTTTGAGTTACAACACCGTTCTCACCAAATAGATATTCCCAAGTTTCTTCATCACAAGCATTGATGTTTAACTTGAAGTTTGAATCACCTAAAGTTGATCTTGTTCTAGGGTCATTTCTATACTGCTCTAAGTAGTCTCTTGGAATACCAGCAGAATCTACTTTACCTGCTAAGAATTCCTTAAATACAGCATTTGTATCTGTTTTAGCAGCTTCTAAGATATTGATATGAACACCTTGAATCTTAAATTTTTCATTTGCATAAACATAATTAGGATTCTTTTTATATACAACCTGCTGATTAGCATCCCATCTTTCTAAAACATAAGAACCTAAAGCTAAAGAGTTGTCTACTGGAGAAGAATCATTTGTAAATCCACAATAAGCAGTAGTACCTACCAAATCAAGGAAGTCTTGTGGAACTGGCTGATATAAGGATGAGTTGATATAGTACATAGCATAGAAAGGAGTATATGGTGTAGTAAATTCATACTCAAACCAAGCCTCACCATCTTCTACATAGGTCTTAATACCAACATTCTTCCATGCGTCTTCATTAAAGCCATCATTAGATGCTTTATAATATGCAGCTGCACCGACAATAGCACCAGAACCATCCTTTTGAGCTGCTAACTCAGAACCACGGAAATAACCATTCTTTTGAGTTAATAATAACTTAAAGGCATTTTCATAATCCTCTAATTTAACCTCACGATTATTGAATGCTGCACGATCGGATTTAGAAGATAAGTTGCTATATTTTAATTCAGAACCAACACGAACAGGGAACTTCCACTTAGAAGCCATACCATTATCATCAGGGTTAACTGCAGTTGGCATTTCCTTAGCTAATTCTGGAACCCAATCGTATCCATCCTTAGTTTCATTCATAAATTGAGTGAAATAAGAAGCTGAGAAATAACCATAATATGTACTTGTTGCACTATCATCTGAATTTAGATAGTTTGCTGTACCTGGATCCTCAGAATCTGTAGTATGGTAATATCTCTTCCATGCTGCATTACTTTCAGTATCTAAATCAGCAGTAAGGTTACCTTCTGCTAATGTACCGAAACCATAGCCTGAAATATAGTTTTCAGTTCCTAAAGTAACACGCTCATTATACATTTGAAGATTACCATTTTCGTATAATGTCATACCTGTAATACCATTGTCTACTGCAAACTTTTCTAGAGCACCTAGTATTCCAGTTTTTACATCATTACTTTCTGATGCATAAGAAATCAATCCATTGGCATATGGAATTGTCTTAGCCATCTCTTTCTTTGCTTCTTTCGTAAGCTGATAAATCTTAGCATAGTCTTCATTGTCTGCATTTACAATTTTCTCACTATAGCTAACATAAACCTCACCTAGTGCCTTCTTAACATCCTCGGATAAGGTGTCTGGCTTACAGCTGTCTCTTACATCCATCAATTCCACTAATGCGTAAGCTTTAAAATCTGAAGCGTCATCTGGAATAGTGATATCTTTTAAGTTATCATTATCATTTGATCCACAGGAAGCTAGAGATAATACAGCTAAAGCAGATAATGCTGCTATACCAGCTTTTTTAAATTTACCTTTCATATAATTTCCTCCTCATTGTTTAATAACCTAATTCATAATAAATTATGGTAAAAGGCTTTACTAAAAAGACACTCTATTACTTTAATAAAAAAATGAATAAAATTATCTTTTGTACCTATTATATTCTTTTGCCCTTGTTTTGCAAGAGTTTTTACACTGAAAACGTTTTTTCTACAACGAAAATTTGTTTTTTTTCGTTTTTTTATCTTAATAATTCATTTTTTTGTGCCTTTAATTAAATAATATTCATAAAAATCAAAGCAATGATAATAAATATTATTCCATAAAAGAAATATGGTATAAAATTAAATTTATTATTTTTTCTTTTTTCATCCTTATATTCCACATAATCCGCATATCTGGCACCTCTTTGATATTCCTTACGAAACAGATTGCTAATATTATTTGCAATATAATGCCCAATAAAGCTGATTCCATTAAAGGCACCATAATAATTTGCCAAGGATAGACATCCCAATCCTAGATGAACAGCTCCCAAGATGAAAAAGGCATCATAATAGCCAACCAAAAGATCAAACCTCTGGGTTCTTAAATAGACAATTCCCACCATAGAAGCCATTGAAATGACAAATAAAATAATATATTTAATGTAATTGTTTTTTAGATGTTCTATAATTTTGTCCATATTTCTCCTCTCTTTCTTTTTATAAGTCTAATAAAATAAGAGCCAAGAGCTTTTTCCTCTTGGCCCTAGAAATCATATTTTATTTTTCGTTATAAGGAATTCCATACTTATGACATTTCTTAGCCATATAAGAATCATAGGTATTCTTTAATTCTCCAAGTGAAGTCCAGCCTTTAGATAAAAGCATCGCGTTAAACTCGATTTCGTCATAGGCATTCCCTAAAATTTGTTTTGCTTCATTATGAAGACTAACAAAGAAGTATTTACCATAGCCATAAGATGCATAGCTAGCAGGCGTTTCAATTAAAAGATTATAAATTTCTTGAGCTTGAGAAGAATTATATCCCAACTGATCCATATAAGCTGCTACATTCGTTGCATCCCAGTTCTGGAAATGAATTCCTGCATCTGTTCTTGTTTCAAATAAGAAGCCAGACAATTGATTATAATATAAATAATTCATAACATCAATAAATTTTTGATCTGAACTATGAGCAATGGCATATTCATATAGTTTAAGCTCTACATAGGTAGCCCAACCCTCTCCATGGGCTGTATTCGTCATAATCTTTGAAATATTATGTAGATTTAATTGCTTGGAATAAACATAAGCATATAAATGTCCAGGATATCCTTCATGGGAAAGTGTACCTAATACGTCGTTCTTATCTCCTAGTTTGACAGGATTTAAGGTGATGTATTCTAATTTATCATTATCTAAAGCGGATTTCATATAATATGCAACCGCATTAGAAACCTTAGCAGAAGCCATATCCATTTCCTTGACAACAATTTCTGGCGTTGTTTTAAGGGTTGGAACAATCGTTTTAGCAAACTCTCTTAAATATTCCAGCATTTCATTTGGTGTTCCAGTCATAATTGCAGCCTTGGACAAAAGACTATCTAATTGAGATTGAGTTTTAATGCTATACTTATCAATTAAGACGTTAAGGGCATTGCTTGCTTGCATGCTTGCTTCTCTCATAGCATTATCTAATTCCTTGATATAGGTTGTTGGGTCAATCTCTAAGCCAAGAAGTCTCTCAAGTTCTAGCTTAAATAACTCCGTACCATCCTCATAGGATGACCAATACCCCTCATCTGCTGCATCTAGGGAGCCAACAAACCCTTGTACTCCTGTATATAAAGTCTGAACTCCTACCATAAAATTATCTGCAAGCGCTGCTGCAATTTGATTTTTATAGTTTGCTTTCTTCGTTGCGTCTATAAAGTCAACCGCATCCACTTTAGCACTAAGAACATCTTGTAAATAATAATGACTAGAGCCATCCTGAGGTTGAGCATCTAAAACATCCTTTAAATAATCTAACATAGCATTTAAAGTATAGTCAGACAATCCATATCCCTTTGCAGTTTTCTCCGTTAAATAATTCACATAGGAAGCAAAGGCTGTCTCAGTAGATACTATAAAATCTACGATATCTACAATGTCTGCTTCTTCTCTTAAGGTGTAGGCCTCCATATATGTTCCAAAGTCGGCAACATAGCCACCAAATTGATCAACATAAAGGTTCTCTTTGAAAAGAATATCTGGAATAGAATAATAGTTTTTTTGATATTCTAAGAATTCTTCGATTTGATGATAAGCAATCTCTTGGCGAGCACTTAAAGACGCCACATCAAAGGAATGATGCTGACGTAATAGCTCAGTAAAGCTATTCTGAGACTCTGAAGCATCTGCATCCGTGAATGAAGAATAGGTATACCAATGAGCTTCATAACGAGATAAACCAAAGTCCTCTGGCTTAACACAGAAAATATTAACAGATAGCTGGTCTCCCTCTAGATATTCAATAAAGAACTGGTCTAGATAGGCTTCAAATGCTGCATTATCTGGATTATCAATAGATAGCGTTGCTTTATGGGTTTCTACCGTTTTTCCTGTAGAATCCTGAATCATCGCAGTAGCATAATAATCTCCCTTGGTGGTGCCTTCATTGTTTTGATATTCTACCTTATAACCTTCTGGTAATGTACCATCTAAGGTTAGCTGATGTGCATTTCCATCCGCTTCCACACTCTTATCATTGAAGGATACACCATATAAACTTTCTTTAACCGTCAATTGTAGCTTAACATGGTTACTTTCGCTATAATGCTTACTCTTAGCCGCATATATCTCAACCTCATAAACACCTACCTTATAAAGGTTAGAGAAATCAACAGGATTCCCATTTTGTTTTACAATAGAAACAATCTCTTGCTCATCATTATTTAAGGTATAGGTGAAACGTGCTGACTGTGATTTTGCCATGACCTCCTGCTCAGCAGCTGCACTTAACTCAGAAGATAAGAAATTAATGGTCATCTTAGCATTTTTCATCTTACGCTGATTATCGGCTGTCTTAATATTGGCAACAACCGTATATTCGCCTGGTTCAACCTTTCTATTATTGGTATAGGTGGCTACAGCTCCTTCTGGCAGGTTCTCACAAAATATGGAATGCTCTTTTCCATCATA
>UQGR01000006.1 GCA_900540705.1 uncultured Mollicutes bacterium | reverse complement strand
AAATCGGCAGCGCGCGCGGGTGTGAGCTGCGGCATGAAAAGCCACCTCCAGTCGGATAGAATCGGGGAAAAGATGGATTGCTTTACTGCGTCAAAGTGCTTTCATAACAGTATAGCACACTTTGGCAGTAAAAGCAAAAGAAGAAGGAGAAGAGAGGGTAAAATTCACACAGAATATTGGAAAATGGCAAAAGAGAATCAAAAAGAGAAATCTATAAAAATGCCCAAAAATGATGAATGAAGAATTTAGAGAGTTAATATTAACTGAAATTGACAATGCATTATTAGAATCTAAAATTAGTGAATATTCAAATCTTAGCAAAAGAGCATATGTTGCAATTATTAAAGCAGCATATACTGTTAGAAATAGTAGACAAAATGTTATAGAGTGGCAAAGAATAAGAGAATATGTTCTTAAAAATCCCACTGTGAATAACATTAATCCTATGTATTCAACTCTTTATTTTGAAATGGAAAACAAAATAGCTGGATATTCATATAAGCAAAATCAAAAATATGATATTGTTGAAATGTATATGGAGCCAAGATTTGGTTATACTCAAGTTTCTGATCAAGCTTGTGATTTACCAATAATATTGTCTATACCTTATGTTAAAGATATGTTTAATAAAAATAAATATTCTACAAGATTTGAAAAAAATAAATACATAATGTCTCCATCGCTATTTAAACAAGTTTATCTTGGAGCTTTAGGAGAGGTTGTAGGAAAATGTATTTTGGAAAATCAGTTAGGTTGGGATTTGGAAGAACTTGATGACTATTCATTTTATGAATATTTTGATTTTAAGATTGGTAATATTTATTTTGATTTTAAACATTGGAATGATTTTATTATTGATAATGATAAATATGTTAAAAAAATAGAAAATAAGCTTGCAAAAATTAAAGGTTCAAAATGTTTTGTTGTCAATTTGGTTAAAAGGAATGATGCTCCAATAAAGCAAAATATTGGAGAAACAGTTGTTCAGGTTCCATATTTAATAGATGGTGAAGCTGGGACAGTGAATGAAGAATTTATAGAAGAAATACAAAAGTTAATATAAGTTGTTATTTTTTATGAAAAAAATCCTATAAATGCACTATAAGTAGTGTATCTATAGGACTTTTTTGTTATAATTATACTTCTAAATCACAGCATTTAAAATTAAAATCAATATAGTTAGCTATCAGTCTTACTTTGAATTTTTTTGTATTACATAGAGCACAAGACCCTTCAGCGTCTAAATCTCCAGGTAAGACAAATTTAATACATCTAAGGGTAACACTTTGACATGTTGTCCCTGTAAGTGCAGGTATTGTAATTGTCTTCATTCCTCTGGTATGCTCTTCGTCATTGCAATCAATTTCATTTAATAGAATTGCAAGAGCCACTCTCTTATTAGGACAAATATCGTTTAGAGTTACATCAAACTGGAAGATATGCCCTAGCGGTTCTAAGCCGATATCTCCTAAATCAAATTCTATTGAATCTTCACAGCCATCTATTGATACATCTATTGGTTCTGGACATGGCTCTATAATCACATTGGAACAATCGATTTCAATGGTTGGATTAGGGAAGGTTGCCGTATTTCCTTCAGTATCCATATAGTCAATGCTTTCATTCACAGCTATTGTCCCTGTACAAACTCCATTATGCTGGACTGTAAATTCTAGTGTTGCTCCTTCACTTTGAGTTACACCAAGTTCATCAATTCCCCATTTAACTGTATTTGAATTAATTAAGGTTGCGGTTCCTTTTGATGGAGCAGAGATAGACGTTATTTTAAAACAATCAGAAATTACGTCAGTAACTACAATGTGTGTAGCTCCAGGCTTTGATATATTATTTGCTAGATCTTCAAATAAATCTTCTAGCTGTGCATCATCTGGTGTAATAGCTACATAGGCTGAATCAGGGTCAGAAGACCATTCATTTAAGGACTGAACGTCAATTCCTCCATTACCAGACAGACCAATGCAGTAAATGACAACACCCTGTGATTTTGCCTGCACAGTGACTGGAACAGGATTTCCTCCTGCAGTAGTAAAACCATCAGTGAACATTACCATGACCTTAGCATTGGTTGAAGCAGGGTCAAATAAGGCTAATGCTTTCGTGAACGCATCCTCGTGATTTGTTGAGCCTCCTGCTGTTAATGAATCTACTGCTGCCT
Organism: uncultured Mollicutes bacterium; assembly: GCA_900540705.1. Taxonomy (GTDB): domain Bacteria; phylum Bacillota_I; class Bacilli_A; order Acholeplasmatales; family Anaeroplasmataceae; genus Pelethenecus. The sequence goes on along the minus strand of UQGR01000006.1, from coordinate 51,179 downwards.
TTAAATCAGCAACAGAAGTAATCAGCTGCGTATTCTGTGTTGCAACATCTGCAAAGCTTACAATCCCTATTCGACTTCCATTTCCTATTTGGCCGTCCTGCGTTCCATCCGTCGATTCATCGATTATGTCAATAAACTTTTTAGCCCCCTGTTTTAGGTTTGTCAAAGGACTTCCAGCCATGCTTCCAGAACGGTCCAATATCAAGACGATATCGGTTGGATTGCTGACAATGTCTGGTGCCGCTGTTAAAGACAGACGCACATTAAAGGTTTCATTGCATTTGATACTAGTTTTGGTTATCTCTTTATTTGAAACTGTTAATCCCACTTTTTTTCCTCCTTTTCTGTTCCCATAATAAAATGGGTACAATTTAAGGTATGCAATTTTAAAAAAGTTTTATAGGACATTCATAGGTGTAGCAGGATAAGAAATATATAAAGATGAAATTCAAGATAAATTTTTGAAGAACCTGTATTGGAAACTTCTATTTCAATTTTAAAAATTATCCAATAAAGAAAATAGGTTGTGAGAAGTAAAGCTTATAACCAAAGGGACAGAAAATTCATGATATGACTATAGAATTTAATACACTTAAGTTGATACAAACACATGTAGTCAATAATTGTGTAAAGCGTCACATTAATATTCCTACATATTCAACATCAGCTGAAAATGTAATGATTAATGAATATGTTCAGGGGCAGCCAATGTATCAGCAACCTGTTATGTATCCACAATTTCCGCAGCAACCTATGATGCAGGGACAATACCAGGGAAATGTTGGGACAGAAGGATTAGCTCAGTCTATGCCTAACTTTGGACCACAGACACCTGGATTTCAGGGAGTAGTTCCTCCAATGGGCAATGTGCCTTTTGGTTTCTAACTATATTTAACTTGCAAGCTCAATGAAGCTTGTTTTTTTATTTCTTTTAAAAGTATCTTGTTATTTATCTTTAAATAAGATATAATCAAACCATTAAACAGAGTAGGGGAATCGCGTTAAGTGCTTTACCATGGGAAGGTTGGTATTGACGAACACATTTGTGGCGGTGATTTCCTGTATCCGCTGTAATATTTATGGTGGATCTCTTTAAGGAGGTCTTTTATTATGCTTTTTTTAAAAATTTTAAATCGGTATAAGCTGGTTATAATCCTATTTGTTATCACCCTATTTTTGGGAGGGTATTTTGTAACAGATTATTTTTACAATAATGGAGTGTCTAGATATTCCTATCGCTTTTCTACAGAAGAGGGGAACCTCTCTGTTTTGACAGATGAAAAGTTTTTTCAAGATACAATAGAAAAAATTGACGAAAACAATAAGCTGGCTGAAACAAATTCTACTTATAAAAAAATAAGCTATGCAAATATAGACTATCCTTCAATGCTTTCTACTGCAAAGCTGAATCAAATTTCAGCAGATGAATATGAAGTTACAGTTTTAAAGATGTATTTTCCCAATCTTGTGAGTAGTAAAACAGGAGTGGTGAATCCGGGAGAGAACCGGGTGAAAAATTATTTCAACTTGATTTACAGCTATTCTAATTTAAGCTTAGACTATAAAGAGGTTGAGCTAATAGACTATCAGAATCCTTTTATCATTGGAGGTATCACTTCAGCAGTTGGATTATTCTTGATTTGTCTAAGCGTCATATGTGCAATCCTTATCAAAAAAGAAGTAACCTTTATAGACATAGAGGATAACGATAAAATTTATAAATCTATCTTTCATCTCAGCTATTGGAAAAAGGCCGCTAGTTTTATGGCCAATGTGAAAAATCTTTGTATAATTAGTTTATTATTCAGTATGATGCTATTATGCAAGCTGATACCTATTCCTTCAGGCTTTGGCAGTCTTGGGATAGGCTTTACCTATCTGTTCTTTGCGGCTATATCCTTAATCTATGGGCCTTTATGTGGGCTTTTCATAGGCTTTTGTTCGGACACAATCGGATACTTTATTCATCCTTCGGGTATGTTTTTCTTTGGATATACCCTAGATGCTATGCTGTCAGGCTTTATTTATGGAATCTGCTTTTATCGAAAGAGAATTACTTTTGCCAATTGCCTTGCCGCAAGATTCTTTGTAAATATTTTTGTGAATGTTGGACTTGGCTGTTTATGGTGGAGGATTCTTTATCAGTTAGATTTTGATGCCTATATCACGTATATGACACTCACCTCTCTTCCTAAAAATGTTCTTTATTTATTGCCACAAAGCTTATTATTATTTATTGTTTTTAAGGCTCTAAGTAAGCCGCTGGCAAGCTTTGAACTAATAGAAAATGCGGTGAGTGAAAATGTCAAATTATTTTAAGAAAAGTGTCAAAAAATAATTGACACTAGCATTTGATTTTGATATAATTTAAAAGCATGTGTATGTAATATGCACGTTGAGTGGGAGGATTCTTAACAGAATAGAATCTGTTGAACCACATCATTGAAAGAAGGAGGAAACAATTATGGCAAAGAAGGTTGTAAAGGTAGTAAAATTACAAATTCAAGCCGGCAAAGCTAATCCAGCTCCACCAGTAGGTCCAGCTTTAGGACAAGCAGGTGTAAATATTCCAGGCTTTTGTTCTCAATTCAATGACCAAACAAAGGATAAAATGGGATATATGCTACCAGTAGTTATCTCAGTTTACGAAGACCGTTCCTTTACTTTTGTAGTAAAGACTCCACCAGCTTCTGATTTATTAAAGAAGGCTGCAGGAATTGATAAGGGTTCTGAGAATTCTAAGAAGCACACAGTAGCAAAAATATCTAGACAAAAGGCAAGAGAAATAGCAGAGATGAAGATGCCTGACTTAAATGCAAACGATATTGAAGCAGCTACAAACATTATTGCTGGAACTGCTAGAAATATGGGCATTGTCGTTGAAGATTAATTTCTAAGGTTGTTAATAACAGCCTAAATTTGTGGGAGGAATTCCCGCTTAGACCACATTTTAGGAGGAATAATATGAAGAGAGGAAAAAAATACGTTGAAGCCGCTAAGCTTGTAGATGGTTCAAAGGTTTATAGTGCTAATGAAGCATTAGATTTAGCTTGTAAGACCTCTACTGCTAAGTTTGACGCATCTGTTGATGTTGCTTTCCGTTTAAACATTGACCCACGTAAGGCTGAACAAAACATTCGTGGTGCAATCGTATTACCAAACGGAACTGGAAAAACTCGTAAGGTTTTAGTTGTTTGCCGTGGTGCAAAGCAGGCTGAAGCAAAAGAGGCTGGAGCAGATTTCGTTGGTGATTCTGATATGATTGTTAAAATCAATCAGGGATGGTTTGAGTTTGATGTTATTGTTGCAACACCAGATATGATGGGTGAGCTAGGACGCTTAGGTAGAGTATTAGGACCTAAGGGCTTAATGCCAAACCCTAAGACTGGAACAGTAACAATGAATGTTGCTCAGGCAGTTAAGGAAATCAAGGCAGGTAAGGTTGAATACCGTCCTGACAAGGTTGGTAATATTCAGATGACAATCGGTAAGGTTTCATTTGGTGCTGACAAGCTTCAGGAAAATTTAAAGGCAGTTTACGAAGCTTTAGTTAAAGCTCGGCCTTCAACTGTAAAAGGCTCATATGTAAAGAATGTATCTGTTGCATCTACTATGGGACCTGGTATCAAGGTTGACTCAGAATCAATCACTAAGAAGTAAAATATTAGAACCGAAGACAGTAGGTGTGCTGTATAGCACTTAATTTCTACCGAGGTAAGCGATAAAAGAGTTATTTATGACTTCTCGCCCTCGGTGAGAAGTTTTTTCATTAAATTTATTTAGGAGGTAAATCAATGAAAGAAATTTTGTTAAAGAAACAAAATGAAGTTGCAGAAGTAAGCCAGAGAATGAAAGATTCTGCTGCAGTTGTTGCGTTTAAGTATCAGGGCTTAACCGTTGAAAAGTTTCAGCAGTTACGTAGAGATATGCGCGCTTCTGGCTGCGAGATTTCAGTAATTAAAAACAACATTTCTAGACGTGCTGCCAAAGAGTGTGGCTACGATTTAGAGGATGCATTCACTGGACCTGTTGCAATTGCATTTTCTAAGGACGATGTTGTAGCTCCAGCTAAGATTTTATTCAAGGCTGCAGGAGAAAATGACAAGGTTCAGGTAGTAAAGGGTGTAGTTGATGGAGATGTTTTCTCATTTGACCAGTTGAAGACATTATCTCAATTACCATCTTATGAAACTTTATTAACACAATTAGCTGCTGGTATGCTTGGTACTGTTAGACAGTTGGCAATCGGCTTAAATATGCTAGTTGAAAAAGGTCAAGAAGCTTAAATTTAAAAATAATGGAGGAAAATTAAAATGGCTAAGTTAACAAAAGAAGTATTTATTGAATCATTAAAGGAAATGACTATTCTTGAAATTAAAGAATTAGTTGACGCTATGAAGGACGAATTTGGTATTGATCCAAGTGCTGTTGCTGCTGCTCCAGCTGCTGGTGCTGCCGCTGCTGAACAAACTGAATTTGATGTAATCTTAACAAATGCAGGTGCTGCTAAGTTAGGTGTAATCAAGGTTGTTAAGGAAGTAACTGGTTTAGGCTTAAAGGAGTCTAAGGATTTAGTTGATGGCGCACCAAAGCCTGTTAAGGAAAAGATTTCTAAGGCAGAGGCTGAAGAATTAAAGGCTAAGTTAGAAGCTGCAGGCGCTACTGTAGAACTTAAGTAATTTTAAACTTAAAAAAGAAATGACCTGAGGAGACCCTCAGGTCTATTCTCTTATAAAGGGGGATAACTTATATGGGAAACTATCATTACTATGAAGAAAATCAGGATGGTTTACATTCTAATCCGACATTCTTTGAATTTCATTTTAAAAAAGAATCCTTTAAATTTCATACAGATGATGGGGTTTTTTCGAAGAAATATATAGATTATGGCTCTTTTGTTATGCTTTCCACATTTTTGCCAAATACTATAAATGCACCTATTCTAGACATGGGGGCAGGCTATGGTGCGATAGGAATTGTCCTATCCAGATTATATGACAAGCCAGTGCTTATGGCAGAAATCAATGAAAGAGCTGTCGGGTTGATTCAAAAAAATATTCAGGAAAATAAGGTGACAGCTGAGGTTCTCCATAGTAACCTTTATTCAGCAATTGCCGAAAAGGAAGTATTCTCAAGTATTGTAACCAATCCTCCGATTCGAGCTGGAAAACAGGTGGTATTTGCAATCTATGAAGGTGCTTACCAGCATTTGCTTGCTGGTGGCGAGCTATGGGTTGTAATTCAAAAGAAGCAGGGAGCCCCCTCCTCTAAAGAGTATATAGAAAAGCTTTTTGGAAATTGTGAAATTGTCAAGCGAGATAAGGGTTACTATATACTTCGGGCTGTCAAATAATTGCAATCTAGAAAGATATATGTTAAAATACATATAATATGAGGTGAAAATATGAAAACAATATTAGTGACTGGTGGAGCCGGATATATCGGTTCACACACCGTGTTAACGCTGTTGGAAAAGAACTATGATGTTATTGTAATTGATAATTTTGTAAACTCTTTTGAAGAATCCTTAAAGAGAGTAGAAAAGCTTTCTGGAAAAAAGGTAAAGCTATATCCATACGATTGTTGTGATATTGCAAAATTTGAAGAAGTTTTTAAGGATAACAAAATAGATGCAGTCATTCATTTTGCTGGTCTAAAGGCTGTTGGAGAATCTGTTTCTATTCCTCTAAGCTATTATCAAAACAATTTGATATCTACCTTGAATCTTTTAGAGCTGATGACAAAGTATGAGGTATACAATCTGGCATTTTCTTCTTCAGCAACAGTATATGGAGACCCAAAAAGTGTTCCGATTTATGAGGATTTTGAGCTACATGTTTCTAATCCTTATGGAAGAACCAAGCTGATGATTGAGGATATCCTAAGAGATTTTTCTAAGGTAAATCCTAAATTCAACATTGCTTTATTGCGTTACTTTAACCCGATTGGCGCTCATCAGTCTGGCTTAATCGGAGAAAATCCAAATGGTATTCCAAATAATCTTGTGCCATATATTACACAGGTAGCTGTTGGTAAGCTTAAGGAATTAGGTGTATTTGGAAATGACTATCCAACTCCAGACGGAACCTGTATTCGCGACTACATTCATGTCTGCGACCTAGCAGAGGGGCATGTTTGTGCCTTAAATAAGCTATTTACAGGCTGTGGACTTGTAACCTATAACCTTGGAACTGGTAAGGGATATAGTGTTTTAGAGGTTCTTGCCGCTGTGGAAAAGGCAGTAGGAAAGAAGATTCCATACAGCTTTAAGCCAAGACGTGAAGGAGATATCCCTGCTTGCTTCGCTTCTCCAGAAAAGGCCTATAGAGAATTAGGCTTTAAAGCGAAATATACCATCGATGATATGGCAAGAGATTCCTGGAACTGGCAAAAACAAAATCCTAATGGTTATGAAAAATAATATATATTTTCCTCTTAGCTCGTTCTAAGAGGATTTTTTTATCCTATAAAAACACTATTTTATCCAGTAGAAAAAGCTTTGTCTATTTTTCTTTTTTTTATATAATGAACCTATGATTAGGGAGAGATCATTATGGATAAGCTTTTAAAGAAATATTTTGGCTATGACCATTTTAAGGAGCCCCAGGAAAAGATAATCAAGGAAGTCTTAATGGGGCATGATGTAATTGGTCTGTTACCTACAGGCTATGGGAAGTCTATTACCTTTCAGATTCCAGCGCTGCTTCTAGAGGGGATAACGATTGTCATAACACCTTTGATTGCTCTTATGGAGGATCAGGTAGGAGCCCTAAAGAAAAAAGAAATACTTGCCGAATTTCTAAATTCCAGTCAAACGGAGTTAGAACAGGCTGCCATTTACCAATTGATTCAAAAGAACAAGCTGAAGCTCTTATATGTATCTCCTGAGCGACTTCTAAATCACAAATTTAAAGAAATGATATTTAAAATTCAAATCAGTCTAGTCGTCATAGATGAGGCACATACGATTCTTTGGGCTGAGGACTTCCGAAAGGCCTATGCTAATATCAGGGACTTTATAGAAAATATTACCCCTGCTCCTAAAAAAATGGCTTTAACCGCAACAGCCCCTCCTCTTACTGTTAAAAAGATAGTCCACTATCTTGGATTTCAAAACCCAAAGATTATTGAGACAGCTGTTGACAGAACAAATCTTTTTTATGGAGTCGTAGTTACTACAAACAAGCTTACAAAGCTGATTTCTTATTTAAAAAATAAAAAAAATGTCAAAGGAATCATTTATTGTTTAACAAGATTAGAGACAGAAAAGCTAAGCCAAATTTTAAAAAGTAAAGGTATAGATAATCGAATTTATCATGGAGGACTTGATTCTGAGCTTAAATTTCAACATTATCAGGAGTTTAAGGATGGTCTTTGCACACTTATGATTTGCACTAACGCTTTTGGAATGGGGATTGATATCCCAGATATCCGCTATGTTATCAACTATGAGCTTCCTCAGTCGATAGAGGATTTGGTTCAGCAGATGGGAAGAGCCTCCAGAGATGGTGCCTATGGAGAAGGAATTGTTTTCTTTGATTTTAAGGATATAAAAACTATACGATACTTTATCCAAAAAATGGAGGACAAAGCTGTGCGAAAGGAACAAACAAAAAAGCTTTCATTAATGATAGAGTATTGTCTTTCAAGCCAGTGTCGTCATCAGCTTATAAGTAGATATTTTGGTCAAAAGATAAAAAAATGTAATTGCATCTGCGATAATTGTAAAAAATGGAGTAGATAAACCAAGGATTTTGTCTTATAATATAATAAAGGTAGGTTGATGAGAATGGGATTTAAGGATTTCTTTTCCAAAGCTAAGACAAAGCTGAATGAGACAATTGAAAAGGGAAATAAGGAGCTTGCTCGATTTCAAAATACAAAGTGTGTAACGATTTATGATAAGCCAGTTCTAGGTGGTTTTGTTTTCATAAGAGCGTTCTATGAGGGGAATAAGCTATTGATTCCTGTGTCCAGCTTTGAGCGAGGCGAATTGAAGATAAATACAATCATCGGGTTGGATCAGGATGAAGAATACTATGTAATAAAAGAAATTTCAGAAGAAACGATTCTTAAAGAGGTCAAAAACGAAAATAAGTCCTATGAGTATGAATGCTATGAGGTCAGCTATGATATCTTAAATGATGTCTTTACGGATGAGGTCGATGGCCTGCCATGCTTTGAACTGACAAAGGAACAAAGAAATCTTTTAGATGCTCTTCGAAAGGAAATTGAAAGTAATAGCTTGGCAATGAAGGGTAAAAAAGAGTTTTGCTTAAATCTATGGCAGTATTTTGTAGAATGTATTGAATATCGGTTAAAGGAGCACTATGTTGTATTTACCTTTTCTAGAATTGCCAACGAATATGTCAAGGATTTTTCAAGCTATATCATAAAGCTTTTTGCATAGAATGAAAGAATGTAGCACATACTTAGAGTGAGGTGCTATATATGAAGAAATTAACGATTATAGGAGTTCTTACTGTATCAGCATTAGGAACTCTTTTTCATTTTATGTATGAATGGATTCCGATATTTTTCTTTCCTAGAAATGAAAGTATTTTTGAGCATACCAAACTCCTTTTATTTCCATTCTTGTTATATTTAGGTGCTTGTCTCCCCTTTTATAAGGAGGATAAGAAGAGGCTGGTTTCCAGCTTTATATTTGCAATCTTTGTTTCCATCGCCTTTATCATTGTGGCCTATTACACCTATAGTGGATTTTTAGGCTTTAATGTGGATGCGGTTAATATTATATTGTTTTATTTAGCTGTTCTATTAGGTTTCTTTTTTATCTATAAAAAAATGACACCAATTGGGTTCTCCAATGGTATCATCTTTCTTATGATTTTAATCATTTTAACGGCGGTTTTCAGCTATTATCCACCAGATTTAAGTTTCTTTAGAGGTTAATTCCTCGACTAGTTCCTGTAGCTCGGCTTCTGAAAAATTGTAGCTGGTATTACAAAAATTACAGGTAACAGAGGCCTTGTGATCCGTGTTAAGAATATCTAACAATTCCTCTTTACCAAGGGATTTTAATCCTTTGGCAAAACGCTCTTTACTACAAGGGCAGGAAAAGCTTAGCTCTCTCTCCTCTAAAAGTGTAAAATTGCCATCTGTGATTTCCTCAATCATTTGGATGGCAGTATATCCTTCCGATACCATCTCAGAACAGCTTTTCAGGGTGGCAAGCTTTTGTTCGAGCTGGGTTAGAGTTTCTTCCTTACAGCCAGGCATCACCTGAATTAAAAAACCGCCAGCGGCTGCCACCTTAGAATCAGGGGTAAAGGAAACTCCTAGGCCTACTGCCGAAGGAATCTGTTCAGACTTGGCAAAGTAATAAGTAAAATCCTCGGCAATTTCACCACTTACCAGCTCGCAGGTAGAAGAGAATGGCTGCCGCATATGCAGGTCCTTAATGACCTCAATATAGCCATTTTTTCCTACGGCATCTCCAACATTGAGCTTGCCGTTGTTATAGGAAAGGTAGACACCAGGATTGTGAACAAATCCTCTGACCCTTCCATCCGTTGCCTCCATAGTGATTTGGCCAATTGGACCATCCCCACATATTTTGATTGTCAAATGCTCCTGAGCTTTATATGTACAGGACATGATGGCTGCCATCGTTAAGCCTCTGCCTAAAGCGGCACAGGAGGTTGGCCATAAATTATGGTGTTCTTGGGCAGTCTTGCAGATATTCGTGGTTATTGCTGCATAGATTCTAACTGTATCGTCAAAGCAATAAGCCTTTTGTAAATAATCTTTCATATTTGTATCACCTGGTTCTAATTTTATCATATTTCGCTATTCTTTGGCTATGATTACGTTTTCATTAGGCCATTTATTGACATATTATCCCTCATCCATTATAATTTTATCATCAATTCAGGACTTGTCCTTTATTGATATTTTTTTATTATAGAAAATGTTCGTGCATTTTCTTTCTTTTTTTAGTATAATGAAACATAGGTGATAGATATGAAACTTATGAAAAAAAGTATGGACTTTTTCATTCAAACCAGAGATGTCGACCAGAATGATCGGATACGTGCTGCATCCTTAATCGATTTTTTTCAGGATATTGCCGGCTTACATGCTGAGGAATTAGGGGTAGGCTATGAAGTATTAAAGGAAAAAAATTATGCTTGGGTGATTTTGTATCAAAGGTTTGAAATTATAAAGATGCCACCTTATCTAGAATATGTTACCATCACGACCTGGCCAAAGCCGAAAAGCAGGCTGGAATTTGAAAGGGAATACCTAATGACCTCCAAGGACGGACAGCCTCTTGTTCAGGGAATCTCCAACTGGGTAGTCATTGACTTAGAAAGCAGAGGTCTAGTCCGGACAGACAAGATTAATTTTAATGGAGAATATGCAACTGAAACAAATTATTCAGAAAAATGTAAAAGAAAGCTGAATTTGGATAAAACTAAAATAAAGGACAGCTTTACCTATGTGGTTCAACTGGGAGATTTAGATCATAATGGCCACATGAATAATGCACGCTATATGAACGTCATCTATAATCATATGGATTTCTATCAAACCTCTAAATATATTTCAACTATAGAAATTGCATACATTAAAGAGGCTAGATTTCAGGATGAACTTACTATTGGTCATTATCCAATAGATGGCAAGGAAGCCTTTATCGGATTTGTCCATAATGAGGTTTGTTTTGAATGCTTAATAGGAGTGAAGGAAGAATGAAAAAATTTTTAGAATTTATCAAGGATACGCCAACCGCTTACCATGCAGCTTATAAATTTAAGGCGCTTTTAAAACAGAATCATTTTATAGAATTATCTGAAAATGAACCATGGACCTTAGTTCCAGGAGGAAAATACTTTATTGGAAGAAACATGTCCTCCTTAGCTGCCTTTGTGATACCCAAAGACAAACCAGTTTCTTTTAATATTACAGCTGCGCATTTAGATTCTCCAACCTTTAAGCTAAAGCCTAATTTCACTATAGAAAAGGGAAGATACCAAAAGCTGAATACAGAGGTGTATGGTGGTCCGATTTTTTCTACCTGGATGGATCGCCCCTTAGGAATTGCGGGTAGAGTAATTGTCAGGACAGAGGAGGGAATCCAGGCCTCATTAGTCAATTTAGATGAGCCTCTTGTTTTCATTCCAAATCTTCCTATTCATTATAATAGAAATGCTAATAAGGGTGTAGAGCTGAATCCTCAGGTGGATATGCTACCTATCATAGCCGATATGGCGCATGGGAATAATACGCTTTATGAAAGAATAGCCCAAAGATTGAATGTAAATGCAGAAGATATTTTGAGTAGTGATCTTTATTTGACCAACCTGGACCGTGGCTGCTTAGCGGGAATCCATCAAGAATTTATTATGGCACCTCAAATTGATAATTTGGAGTGTGCCTATGGACTGATAGAAGCACTTTTGCAGTCCACACCTAAAGCTTCTGTCAATGTTTGTGTTCTTTTTGACAATGAGGAAATTGGTTCCTCAACCATTCAGGGAGCGGATGGAACCCTTTTAGCTGATTTGCTTAAAAGAATTGGCATAGCCATTCATTTCACCGAAGAGGAAGCTATGCGTATTTTAGCAAATTCTTTTATGGTATCTGCGGATAATGCCCAGGGCTTTCATCCAAATTATCCGGGAAAATACGACGAGACCAATCCATGTTATTTGAATGAAGGGGTTGTCATAAAGAATGCGGCCAGAGGCTCCTATTCTACGGATGCAATGTCAAGCGCTTATTTTCAAAGCATTTGTAAGAGAGCTAAGGTAAAGGTTCAGCTCAATACTAACCGCAGTGATATCTTAGGTGGCTCCACCTTGGGAGCAATTTCAATACGACATATTTCGATTCCGTCAGTGGATATCGGTCTTGCTCAGCTGGCTATGCACTCTTCCTATGAAACAGCAGGACGCTACGATTTAGCGGATTTAATCGCGGCTATTACTGAATTTTACAACAATACGTTAAATCATACAAAAGAAGAGAAAATTTTATTATAACGTACATCTTTCGACAAATTCCTTATTTCATAGGTTTTATAATCTAATTAACATATACAGGAGGATACTACAATGGAATATATTTCAATGGATGTTGCAATGAAATATTTAATGAACAATATGGGAATCTTCTATAAGGTTAAGGACAGTTTTTTAGATAGTTATAAAACCTTTGAAGAAGACTATAAGGAACTAATGGAGGAGCAGGATTTGAAAGGCCTTGAGCTTTATATCCATTCTATCAAGGGCATTTCTCTTAATTTAGGTGCTGAAAAGCTATTTGAAAGCTCTGTCCAGGCCCTTGGCTCCATAAGAAAAGAGCTATGGAATTTGGAGGATATCACCAATTTTCTCACAGCTCTACGTTGTTCCTACCAGGAGCTACAAAGCCTGTAAAACGAGAAGAATTCTTTCATCTTCAGGCTGTAGATCATCATTAAAATCACCACTTATTTGAATTAGCTTAAATCCCTCAAGATTTAGGCTTTTTATTTCGTGATAATATTCAAAGTAGGTTTCTTCTAATGTGGTTTCATATTCTGTTATTTGGATGGTATGCTTTAGCGTGACTTCATCTGTTTTTTTAGTACGCCAGTGAATTTTAAAGGTCTGATAATCCTCCTGAAGGTCATGACCATCATATTCCTCTAGCATAGCTTTAGAAAACATATCTAGGATAAAGTATCCCTTTGGAGCTAAATGCTTTTTTACACAGGAAAATAGCTCATCTAGGTCCTGCTTGGTCTTTAAAAAATTGACGGAGTCAAAGAAACAGGTAATCACATCATACTTTTTAGGAAGACAAAAATTCTTCATATCTGCTTCGTAAAATGGTATGAATAGATGATTGATTTTCGCTTTTTCTCTTGCAATCTCTATGGTCTGGCTGGATAAATCTAAGCCCTCTGCCTGATAGCCCTTTAGCTTCAGCATCGTGACTAGGGTTCCTGTTCCACACGCAAGATCCAATATATGAGAATCCTTTTTTAAATAAGGCTCAATAAATTCCAGCCATAAATCATATTCTAGGCTAGATACTACCTCATCATAGTAATAGGCAAATTTTTTATATTCGTTCATTTTTTTATTTTCATACTTTCTATAATTTTTTCATCTGGATCCATATAGATGGTTTTTTGTTTTGTATAGGTAACAAAACAGGACCGTTTTCCAGGAATCTTTTTGATGTTTTTAATCTGAGTGTAGTCCACTGCCACACTTGAAGAAGCTTTTAGAGGAGAATAGTATGCAGCTAGCATTGCTGCTGACCGAATTAAAGGTTCTGTTAAATCTTGAGTATGAACCACGACATGACTTCCACTGGAATCCTTCACATGAAACCAATATTCGCTTGGCTTGGCAAGCTTGTGGGTAATATATTCATTTTGAAGATTATTTTTTCCCACATGAATTAGGGTATCCTCTACAAGGTAGGTTAGAAAGTTAGGCTTTGCTTTCTTTTTTAAAGAAGAAGAGGCCTTTAAAAGATACCGGTTTTCCTCAAGCTCCTGTCGAATTTCTAATGCGTCATGCAGGGTACAGGATTTCAGCTGATTCAGTAAAATTTCAAAATAGGCAATTTCATTTTGAGCATGCTCAATCTGCTCCTGCATATAGTGCTTTGCCGTCTTTGTCTTCTGATATTTTTTAAAAAATTTCTGACTGTTGGTAATCACATCATAGCGGCTATCTAAAGAAATGGAGATTAGCTCATTTGTATAATAATTAAAAATATCTACAAAAGACTCCTTCGCCTTGAGGTTTGGATAGCTTAGAAGAAGCTCTCCTTTCATCTTATATTCCTCTGCCTGGTCTGTCTCCTGGAGCTCCTTGGTCAGTTTTTCTATTTTTTTTTGATTCTTTACAATTTGTTTTTGAACAAAGCTCGCCAAATCATTAGTCTTTTGCTTGATTTTAGCCTGCTGATCCATTTCAAAATAAAAGGAATCTAATAAGGCTGAAATAGAAGCATAGGAATGCTCTACAGGCTCTTCTAAGGGAATATAGGAATAGTCCAACTTTTGATTGGCTGTTCTAAAGATGGAAGGAATACTTTCCTGATGAAGGGTATTATAAAAATTTTGGATATAGTTTTCTTGTTGAAAGACATAGCTTGCCAAACTCATAGAAACACCTTCTAAAGTCTTACAAAGCTCCTTAGGAGAAGATATATTCAGTTTCTGTAGTTCGATAAGGGAAAGTGAAAAAGGGTTTAATTTTTCTTGTTTTGGAAATTCATAGGTAGCATTAATTAGCAGTGTACGATGAAATTCCGAAATGCCACCCTTTTTCAATAATTCAAGGATTTTAAAGCTTTCATCTGTCAGAATTAGATTAGAATACCTTCCCATAATTTCACAGATCAGATACTTTGTGGTGAAGTCCCTCATTTCATTATAGCCAGTCAGCTTGAAATAGAGGATTCGGTCATTTCCGTACTGCAGGATATCAGAGATAAAAAATCCCTCTAAATGTTTTCTTAAAAACATCGTAAAGCTTTTGGGGTTCTGAGGAGCCTCATAGGCCTTATTAGTTAGATGAATCCTTGCAAAGTCACTAGAAAGACTGAGCATCAGGCTATAATTTTGGTGATTTGCGCGAATAATAAAAACGAAATCAGTATCTCCGGATTCAATGATTTTTGTTATCCTGCCACTTTTCAAACAATAAAATTCAGGTAAAAGTTTATGTAATAAAACACCATCAAAGCTCATAATTGCATCACCTTTTTAAGTATACCATAAATTCACGATAGTTTAAATCTTGAAAATGTGATAAAATAGGAATATGAGGTGATGATTATGGCTTTTTGGAGTAAGAAACGGTTGGATGATAAGCTAATTCAATATTTTAATGATAAGGGAATCTCCTATGAAATAGAAACGGAAGAGGCTCAAAGATTTAAGTTTGAGCTATGCTTTCAGGAGGGAGGATTCATTCTCTATCCCTATATTACAGTGGATGAAGAGCTGATCAGCTTTAATGTCAATGTCAGTCAGTCAGGACTAAAGGGATTTAATTATGAAAAGCTGAATGGTTTTAATGCACAATCCAAGTTTTTTAAGGCATATTTGACAGACACTGGTATCATCTGTTTAGAATACAGATTTTTAAATACAGAGGGAATATCCCAGATTTTGGATTCTCTAGTAGATAGTCTATTTGCCTTAACAAAGGAGATTGACCAATTATAATCCAGTTTATAAAAACGCTTTTCTAAGCTTAGTTCTTGTATAGTTTTTGGATTAGTGATAAAATAAGAAAAAGGGAAGGTAGTATACATATGAAGTTAAATGACCGTGGTCTTCTTGTTGTTATATCTGGTCCATCTGGTGTGGGAAAAGGTACTGTTAGAAAAGCGTTATTTAGTATGCCTAAGCATAATTTAGTGTACAGTGTTTCTATGACAACTAGAGACAAACGTCCAGGAGAAGTGGACGGCAGAGATTATTATTTCGTATCTAAGGAAGAATTTCTCAAAAGAAAAGCAGAGGGCAAATTTTTAGAAACTGCTGAATTTGTTGGAAACTTTTATGGTACACCTTTGGATAAGGTGAATGAACAGTTGGATCTGGGCAATGAGGTTGTCTTAGAAATTGAAGTGGATGGCGCGCAGCAGGTTAAGAAAAAGGTTCCAGATTGTGTGATGATTTTCATTGTTCCACCTGGAAAACAGGCACTTTATGACCGCTTGAGAAGACGTGGTACAGAGTCAGAAGAGGTCATCGCTGAACGAATCACCAAGGCGAACCGAGAGTTTAAGCTAGCCCATCTTTATGACTATATTGTGGTTAATGATGATGTGAATAATGCAGCAGACCGTATTATGGCCATCATCCGTGCCGAGCATGCCAAAACGGAGAGGTCCATTCATAAATATATGACCTTGATTGAGGAAAAATAATTTTATAGTTTCATTTCATCTGATTTATGATATAATGAATTTAAGTAGCAGAAAGGAAGAGGAATATGTCAAATAAAAAGAATTATGATGGTATGCGATATCCTTCAGTAGACGCATTATTGGATAAAATAGATTCTAAATATAAGCTTGCCTATGCAGCGGCAAAGCGTGCTAAAATCATTGAGGAGGAAGATTATACCTCCTATGAGGATGGCTTATGTGTAAAGCCTGTAGGACAGGCATTAGAGGAAATTTTAGTTGGAAAGACTAAGATGACATTTAAGTAAAACGTGTGGTTAATAGTTTACTTCTAACTATTAGCCCCTTTTTTTCTAAAAAGGGAGGGAAGACGATGAATTTTGAACAATATGTGTTTTGTTTTTTTATCTATGCTTTTTTAGGGTATATCTGCGAAGTGATTTATTGTTCCATTGGTCAAAAAAAGCTGGTGAATCGAGGCTATCTATATATGCCCATTTGTCCGATTTATGGCTATGGGGCAGTTCTGATTCTATTAGCCATGACGCCCATTGCCCATATGTGGTATCTGGTCTTGATTTTAGGTATCGTGCTGACTTCAGGGCTGGAATATTTGACAAGCTATGTTATGGAGCTTTTATTTCATATGCGCTGGTGGGATTATTCGAAACGAAAGTTTAATATCAATGGAAGAATCTGTCTAAGAAACTCTCTAATGTTTGGAGCCCTAGTTATGGTGGTGATCTATGGGATTCAGCCTAATCTAGTAAGGCTGCTTGACCTGATGTCAGTGCCTGTGCTTTGGACGATTGATGGAATTTTACTTGCCGCTATGGGAATTGATACTGTCTTTTCTACGATTAAAAATATCAATATTGCCAAGGTTGTTGCCAAAATTAGTGACCTGACAGAAGAGGCCTATGAAAAGATTACCGAGCTCAAGGAAACTGCAGGGGAAAAGCTGGGGGAAGCCAAAGAAAAGCTTGGAAATACAGCAATTGCATTAAAGCTTAAGGAGCTTATCGCCAAATATCCAAATCTTTCCTTACGTAATGTTGGAAAAGGGAAAAAGCGTTTGAGTGTGAGTGAATTTATTGCAAAACACTTGAAGAATAAGGATGATGACCATGACATCCATGATTGAGGAAAAGCTTAAGCTTCTGCCTGACCGTCCTGGCTGTTATCAGATGCGGGATTATAAAAATGAAATCATTTATGTGGGTAAGGCGAAAAATTTAAAAAATCGGGTACGTAGCTATTTCCATGGAGCTCACAATGCGAAAACAACACGCCTAGTGAGTGAGATTGTAGACTTCACCTATGTAATTACAGCTAGTGAGCTAGAGGCCTTTGTATTAGAAATCAATATGATAAAGGAATATGATCCTAAGTATAATATCATGCTGAAGGATGATAAAACCTATCCTTATATTGCAATCACCAATGAGGAGCATCCAAGACTCATTGTAACTAGAAGTCAGCGAAAAAGAAACCTGGGTCGCTATTTTGGACCTTATCCCAATGTTCGGGCGGCAAGGACTACCATTGATGTTTTAAATCAAATTTATCCGTTTCGAAAATGCTATACAATACCCAAAAAGGAATGTCTGTATTATCATATGAAGCAATGCCTAGGCCCTTGTATTCATAAGGAAAAGCTGGATTATACTAGCTACAAAAATAAGGTTGCAAGCTTTTTAAATGGTGATGCCAAGGAGGTTTTAGAGGATATTACAGCAAGGATGCTGGAGGCTTCTGAAAAGCTTGAGTTTGAAAAGGCCCGAGAATATCGTGATTTAAAGCTCGCGATTGAGGATACGGTTGCCAAACAAAAAATCTCCATTAATGATTTGACAAGCAGAGATTATATTGGAATTTACGCAGATGAGGATGAAATATCCATCGACATCATCATCACAAGAAGAGGAAATATCGTTCAGAACCATCAGACCATCATCAACAAATACGATAGCGTAGAGGATGAAACCATCAACTATTTGATTCAGTTTTATCAGATGAATTCCAAGCCTAAGGAAATCTGCTTTAAGGCCTTTGATGCTGAGCTATTAAAGGGGATTCTAGATATTGATATCTACGAGGCCAAGCTAGGAAAAAAGAAAGAAATATTAGATATGGCAACCTATAATGCCAAATTTAATTTAGAAAATAAGAGAAACATATATAAAAATCAGGTGCTAAAAAAATATGAAACAGTGGAGGAGCTTGGTAGGCTTTTAAACATTCCTGCCCCTAGAAGGATTGAGGCTTTTGATAATTCTAACCTGTATGGAGAATACCCAGTATCCGCTATGGTCTGTTATATCGATGGAAAGCCTGCTCCTAAGGAATTCAGGAAATATCATATTAAAACTGTGGAAGGTGCCAACGATTATGAATCTATGAAGGAGGTTATCTATCGTAGATATTTCCGTCTTTTAATGGAAAATGCCCCGATGCCAGATTTAATTGTAATGGATGGTGGAGAGATTCAGGTTCATGCAGCTGAGGATATTTTAAAATCTTTAAATTTAGATATACAGGTAATGGGAATTCAGAAGAATGACAAGCATAAGGCTTCTAAAATTTTCTTTAAAGAAGAATTATATGAGGTAGATAAAAATTCACCTATTTTTCTTTTGCTGGCCGATATCTCGCAGCGGGTTCATGATTTTGCCATCAGCTTCTTTAGAAGCAACAAAGCCAAGGGGCTTTTTTCCTCCATTCTAGACCCTATTCCTGGAATGGGACCGAAAAGAAAGGAAGAGCTGTTGAAGCATTTTATTTCTATCGATAAGGTCAAAGAGGCGACAATCGAGGAATTAAACAAGGCTGGAATGCCTCAGAATTTAGCGACTGCTATCTATAAATATTTTCACCCAGAAGCGTAATAGATAGCTATTACGTTTTTATTTGCGTATCAAATAAAATTAGAGTATAATAAAATAAAATACTTAGATGAGGTAATACTATGAAAAAAATGAGTTTATGCTTTCTTTTGGTTATCCTTTTTCTTGTAGGATGCAGTAATACACCAAAGGACGAAGAACAGGATGAAACTCCTGAACAGCCTGTCCTTCCAGAGAAAGGAGTTTATTCGCTGGGAGCCTATGGAGACTATGTCAAATATATCGACGAAACCAAGGACACAGCTACCTTAGAGGGAGATTATCAAAAGCTTACTGAGAAGGTCAAAGGAGAAAAAAATGGGGTTTTTCAAACCAATTATTCTGCTGGTCTTTTAGATTTTTTCTCTATCGATCAAAAAATAAAGCTGGTTATTGATATAGAAGAAGCAGAATTAAAGAAGTTGAACGAGGATTATAAAACAGGAAATAAGGAATCCTATCGAATCTGTAATCTAGATATCTTGATGGGAGAGCTCCTATTTCATTATGAGCAGGTAGGCATTCGTCAAAAAGGGAATACATCCCGGGGAGCTATCCTAGATGATCATGGCAAAATTAACTTAAGGCATTATAAGCTCAGCTTCACAGCTACGTTTGATGATGAATTTACGAAAACTCCAATGGAATGGAAGGATGAGGCAGCCTTAGAATACAGGGATAACCGGAATTTCTTTGGTATTGAAAAGCTGAATATTCGTTGGAATCGGAATCAGGAACAGACCTATTTAAGAGAGTATTATGCGTTTGAGGTATATCGAAATAATGGGGTTCTCGCTCCTCATTCCAACCCTATGCAGGTAGAAATGAAAACGGGTGGTACAACACAGAATTTAGGAGTTTACCTGGCAGTAGAGGATATTGATAAATCCTTTATCAAGAGAAACCTAGTCAAGGCTTCTGCAGGTGGAGATTTATATAAAATGGGCTGGACCAGTGTCGGTGCATGTTTAGATAGCTTAGATTCCTCTTTATTTGGGGTGGAGAAGCAAATCATAGAAGGAGAAGTCTTTAAGCAGGTTACTTATCCTTATGATTTAAAAACAAATAAGAAGACCTCCCAGCATCAGCAAATCAAGAGCTTTATCGAAAAAATATTAAATACGGAAACCAGTCAGTTTGATTCTGTTTTAACAGATGCTATGATTTATGAGTATACCATTCGGTATTTGGCAGTTTCTTATCTACTGGGTGACCCAGATGATTTAAGAGGAAATTCTAACAATACCTATCTTTACTTCCTAGAGGATACCCAGCAGGCCATTTTTATTCCTACTGACCATGACCGGGCATTAGGCTCGACAGGAGGCAGTGGAAATCCTACGAACCATCATGGGGCCTTAAACCAGCCCTTTGACGATACGACAGGATATGCTCAGAATACAACACCTTTCTATACAAAGGCCCTATTTGAGGGTGGTAATCAAAAGATTAAACAATCTTATTTAGAAGAAATCCAGAAAATTGTGGACGGAGGATGGTTGGAAACCTCTACCTTTGCCTCATATTTTGAAAAAGCGAAAAAGAACTATGCAGCTTCCACCACTTTAGGCAGTAAGGTCAATGGAAAAAATGTAACCTTTTCCATGGCAGAGGAAACAGATCCTGCAGCCCCAGGAAATTTGTCCATTGATGTTTACTTATCTCTCAAAAAAAGAACCTTTACCAATTTTAATTGGAATCCAGGAGAAGAGGAAGAGGTCAGCTATTCCAGCTTTTATTTGAGAGGTCAAATGAATGACTGGAATGGGATATCCAAGGAATATTGTCTAAAGATACTAAATGGTGTTCCGTCTTTAGAGATATATCTTGAGGCCAATCAGCCTTTTAAAATAGCAGATAGCAGCTGGAATAAGGAATTTAACTATGATTCCGTAGTAGATACAGCTTTAGTCTCTTCCATTGGCGATGAAAAGAATATTGGTGTAAAGGAATCCGGATTATATCGGATTGAAATCATTGATGCAAATACAGACCATGCCAAGCTTTCTATCCGAAAAAAGTGAGAGTTATGAGAACAATAAAAATTCATGGAATCTACAAGCATTTTAAAGGGAAATACTATTTAGTAGAGGATATCGCCTTTGATTCTGAAACGAAGGAGCAGGTAGTAGTTTACCGAAGACTCTACGATGATATGAGTTTATGGGTAAGACCATTAGCCATGTTCTTAAGTGAGGTTGATCATCAGAAATACCCTGAGGTATCTCAAAAATATCGCTTTGAGCTGGTGGAAGAAAACGAGGTATCTTAAAATCTTTATTTCTTTGAAAAAACTTTATACTATTTTTTAAAAATGTCCGAATCATTTCTTATGTTATTAACCATTTTAAGATTTTTTGCATAAAATAAAATGGAAATAATGGAGGTTCATATGAACGGGCATTTTTTAACTCCTAGGGAGCTAGAAATATTTAAATTGTTAATAAAAAATGAAACAACGAAAACAATTGCCTCTAAATTACATATCAGTGATAAAACAGTAAGAAATCATATTTCCAATGTGATAGGAAAACTGGGAGTAACAAGCAGAACACAGGCAATTATCATGTTAGCGAAAAGTGGAATGATTGAGATATAGTCATTTCACTTTTTATTTTATAAATTTTTTGTTTCTGGGAATACTAAAGACGATAAGGAGAAGAGTAAACATGATAGAATCTGATACAATCCGGTTACTAAGAGAATGTGATTTAGGGATAAAAATGGGCGTTTCAGCAATTGCTGAGGTGATAGACTATGTGAAGGATGAAAATTTTAAATTCTTTTTAGCTCAGAACAAGGGTGAGCATGAGGCATTGAAAAAGGAAATCGAACAGCTCTTACATCAGTATGAGGATGAGGGAAAGAATCCAAATCGAGTGGTCAAGGGAATGTCCTGGATGAAAACAAATATGAAGCTAATGATGAAGGAATCAGATCAGACCATTGCTGATTTGATAACTGATGGCTGTAATATGGGGATTAAGTCCTTACACCGCTATCTGAACCAATATAAGGCTGCCGATGAACAGACAAAGGATATCACGAAGCGTCTGATAGCTTTAGAAGAAGCATTAGAAAAAGAAATTCGCAAATATTTGTAAAGAGGAGTAAAGTATCAGTTTTTGCCTGATACTTTTTCTTTTAGGAAAGGAGAAACTATGGTAAAATGAATACTGAGGAAAAAATTGTAGCTATTACGGGATGTACTGGAGGTATTGGAAAGGAACTATGCTTAAAATTTGCCAAGGACCAATGGAGTCTAGTTCTTATAGGAAGAAATATTGAGAAGCTAAATGAACTATCTAATAAATTAAAAGAAGAATTTGGAAGGACAAGCTGGGTCATCTGTCAGGATTTACGAGAACCTAATGCTTCTAAAAAAATTTATGCTGAGGTAAAGAGATTAGATTTAAAGGTGGACGTTCTAATTCAGGCCGCAGGCTTTGGAGTCTATGGTGATTTTTTAGAAAGGGATGCTTTTTTACATCGTGAGCTGATTTACGTAAATCTTCAAGAGCTTGTAGAGCTTTGTCATTTATTCGGCAAGGATATGAAAGAGAGTAGGAGTGGTTATATTATCAATTTTTCTTCGATATCTGCATTTTTTCCAGGCCCTTATCTTTCTACCTATTATGCCTCTAAAGCCTTTATTTTATCTTTTTCTTTAGCCCTTCAAAGAGAACTAAAGCCCTTTGATGTTTCAGTATTAGCTGTATGTCCTGGCGTGATTAATACACAATTTTATGAAAAGGCTAAGGCTGATATCTCCTATAGCTACTTATTAGAAAGGATGAAGCCTGCTTCTCCAAGGTGGGCTGCAAGTCAAATTTATAAGCAAATTCAAAGGAACAAAACGGGGTATAAAATTCTAGGACTGAAAAATAAACTTTTGATTTTTTTTAGTAGGATAATTCCCTTGAAAGGACTATCTAAAATTATCGCTTTTGTTCAGGCTAAAAAACAAAAGACAAAATTGTTTTTTAAATCACAAGATTAAGACAGATATCTTTGTTATAGTATAGATGGATGGAGGGTGAATGCGGTGGAATGGACGACATGTATTAAATGTGCCATAGAATATATGGAAGAAAATTTATTAGAAGTCATAGGGCCAAATGATATTGCGGACCATATCGGTATTTCAACGATGTATCTTCAAAGGGGATTTCAGATTCTAACAGGATATACGTTAGGAGAATATTTACGATATAGGAGACTATATGAGGCAGGCATGGAGCTTAAAAGAGGAGAAAAGGTGATTGATATGGCCTTCAAATATGGCTATGATACACCAGAAAGCTTTACCAAGGCTTTTCAAAGATTCCATTCTTTAACTCCTTTAGAGGCTAAAAAAAATATTGGGGCTTTGAAGCCCTTTCATCCAATACACATAAGAATTGAAATTAAAGGAGGAAGTCATATGGATTATGTGGTAGAAAAAAAGGAAGAATTTCAGGTGATTGGTTTAGTCAAGGATATGGATTTTGAAACGTCCTATCAGGATATTCCTAAGTTCTGGGATGAGGTGTATACCACCTTTCATAGCAGATTATATCAGGGTGCTGCCCCAACGAGTAAGCTAGAGGAGGCTATCTTAAAGCATAAAATAGGTGAGTTTGGCATTTGTATCGGGGATGAGAGTAATGCTAAAACATTTCGTTATATGATTGGAGGAAAATACCAAGGAGGAGAAGTGCCCGAAGGTCTTGAGGTGGTTAGCTTTCCTGCCCAGGAATGGGTTAGATTTAAGTGTATCGGTCCATTGCCTGAGAGCTTACAACAGGTAAATACCCAAATTTTTAGAGAGTGGTTACCTGGAAATAAAGAATTTGAAATCTCTGGGACCTGGAATGTGGAATGGTATGGCAGTGAAAAAAATATGCAGGATCCTTCCTATCATTCCGAAATTTGGATTCCAGTCAAAAGAAAATAGTATTCCATAAATTTTAAGTGTAGGTTGGATCTTCCATCTACATTTTTTATTATAAATACAAAAAAATATAATTTTGTCTATTGAAGCTTGGATTTGTTCCAGGCTTTTTTTGTTTAAAATAATAAAAATATAACGAAGGTTGTAAAATGATACATATTTTACGGCTTTTAATATAAAGAAGGAGCCTAGTCTAGTCCTATTTATCCACTTGGCGTTTGTTTAAAAGTTTTTTACTATTTATTTTTAAGAATTGGGAGAGATATTATTATGTATGAAATTGTGGATTTAATTTTAGAATACAAGACAACCCCTAACAATCAGCTTTTACAGAAAATTTTAGATATTTTGAATCCATATATAAGGGCAAAGGCGAATAAAGTCCATCCCTTTTATAGAGAGGATATTCTTCAGGAATTGAGATTAGGTACAGTTTTGGTGATTCAACGTTTAAACCTTTTGGCGATTTCTTTAGATAAGGAGCTTTTTCAAACTAAAAATTATATTTATTTATCTGAAAGAAATTTTTCTTTAGATGCCATTCAAAGGATTTTTCCTAATCCTTATTTTTTAAGCTTTTTTAAGGAAACTGGAGTAGAAATTTTAAAGGATGCGTTCATTACTAAAAACCTATATCCTATTCAACAATTATATAAGAAATTTACGATTCGAAATCAGTTTTATCATATCCTAGAAAAAAAATATAATTCTATTCTCTATTCCTTTTACAGAAAGTACTCTTCTTGTATTTCATTAGAAACGGTCTCTTTAAATATGAAAAATCCCAGAGGCATAGAACGAATAGAGGAATTACCATCTGCTTATACTGATTTGTCTATAAATCTAGAAAAGTATGGCATTCAAAAGGAAGATGCGAGCTTTCTTATGTTATTTATGGATGGCTCAGTAATTTTATCTCAGGAAAAGGTTTCTAAGCTTTTAGGTACATCACAACAAAATATTTCTAAAAAAATTGTTGCATTACGAAAAAAATATCAGGGAAAGTTGTTAAAATGATAAATTTTAGTAGTTTTTATAGTTGAAGGTAAACATACCTTGGAAAGGAAGGATATTATGCAATCCATAGATGAAATTAATTATTTTACTAAAGGAGGTGAGAAAGCGAAAGAAAAGGTAAAGGCTTTTTTTGAAAAGATTCGTTTAGAAAAAGAACCAATTCTTTTAACAACTATGGTTTTGAGTGATGGAATCGGAGATTTAGGGATGCTATCATTTCTTTATTACAAGCTTATGTCTTTAAAACTCTGTGTGTATCCCATTATTTTTACTGATCTTCCTAGTAATAAGCCTATTATTTTACAACAGATTCCAAAAGCCCAGGTCATAGCGATAGACTCAAATATTACCGCAGATTCAGTGGCAAGAATATTATCCCGTTATATGATAGGCATTTTTGAAAAATGCTTTTTCATAGTTTATCCATTTACTTTTCAGTTTTCTTTAGATTCCCTAATATCTTTGTTAAAAATTTCTCCAGAACATATATTAGGGATTAAAGAGATGGGGTTAGCTTTTGATATGAAAACAGGGTATCTTGAGAATGGAATAGGCTTTGGAATTCCTCAGTGGGAGTCTGTATCAATACCTGAGGTAGAATCATATCTTAAGTGGGAGCCTATATCATTACCTGAAGGTGAATTCTATCCTCAGTGGTTCATCTCAAGTAAAAGCTATTTGGCATCTGTGGGAGCAAGAAGAGATACAAAAGAAGACTTCTTTAATCGATTTCAAAATTTTATTTTGATGGCTCAACAGCTTAAAATCACCAAACTTATGTTTATTATTTCCAAAGAAGTATTATCCAATGTTGGATATTTAAAAGCTACTATAGTAAAAGTAAAGGATAATTATATAGTGGTAAAGGTTCAAGAAATAACGATTGTACTTTCTCTCCCATTGCCAAAGCCTTTATTACGAGCGTATTTAGATTATACGGAACAAGTAATATTTAGTGGTGGTGAAGCTCTTTTCGTTGAATCTTTAGGAGTGAATGGGAAAGCAGCTTCCATTCTATGCCCGAGGTATTCCTTTCAATGTATGGAACTAGCAAATCTGCTAATCAAAAGAGAAGAAGTAGAGGTTTTGTCTATAAAAGATTTGAAAAATTATCAATACTTTCTAGATGAAGAAAATAATTTATTATTTTTAGATAAAAAAATTTTGAGAAAGGTATATGATGGTTTTAACCCATATGAAAATCAAAATCCTAAGCTTTTATCTAATGCTTCTCTTCAGGCGATAGGCTTTTGTCTGTTTTCCTCTTGTTTTCAAACTTTTCCTATTAAATTTTATAAAGATTATTCATCTGCATATCAGCAGGGACTAAAGATATTTTTGGAAATAAAAGAGAAGCTTAGAGCCGAAAACTGGTTTTCCTTAGCTGAAAAGAAGGTAGAGGAAAAGTGAAAGAAAAATCGGTAGAAATGCAGGATAATATTGCAGACAGTGAATTTATTCCAATAGAGGACTTGGTCTATGCTCCTCTATACGCCTTGGCAAAGTCAAACCAACAGTTAAGGGCCCATATTGTGGAGGCCATTCGAAGTATGGGAAAAACAGAACAAAATGGGAAAGAGGAGATCGTACATCTAGAACATATGAACATTGCCTATGACCAGATTCGCCAGGAGGCAGATGGATATAGTGTTGATAATCTTCAGGTTCAGGTTCCTTTACTATCCATTATTCCTATGAATCAATTAAATGTGGATAAGGCAGAAATTTCTTTTTCCACAGAGGTTAAAGCTGGGAGTATTGAAAATGAAAAACCAAGAATCACAGCCAGAATCTGTTCTCCCTCCCAAAGAGATAGTGACTTTTTACCCAAGGTATCCTATAAGCTGCAGGTGAGCTCCTTACCAGCAACCGAAGGAATTCTTCGTTTAGTGGATTCTCTAAGCTCTAGTCAGGTAGCTAAAAAGCTTGACACTCGCCCTGTAGCGGTTACAGGAGATTTTGGCTCAGAAGAACAGAAGAGAGTTATGGCTGAAACCAAAAATTTAAAGGCGAAAATAGGCCGTCTTAAAAAGTTATATCAAAAAATTAATGAAATGATTTCTGAACAGGAGCGCTTAAGACAGGTTAGTAATGAACACTTTTTGGAGGATACCTATGACTTTGATATTGATAAATATCATATGGCTCAGTCAAATATTATCAATCGAATTATGGAGTATCAGGAAAAGGTGATGAATCTTGAAATCAAGTTTGGCTTAGAACATGATTATGAATGATTTAGAACCCATTCTAAGAGAAGCCTTAGAGGAGACCATATTTGAGGTGAATCTCAGATTAATGGAAGATTTTATTAGTGGAGACTTTATAGAACCTGTTATGTATATTGAAGCCTATCAGGAATTAAAAATTGAAATCCCAAAGAAAAAATTTTCTTTGAGAAATCTAATCAAAAAAATATTAAGAAAATAGAAAGAAGGAATTTATATGGCAATTGCAGAACAATTTGCAGGATTAAAAATGGATGAACTGATTGGAGGTCCATTGTCTGCCGCGGCAGATGCAAGTAGCTTACTTGCAAACTCCACAGCAGATTTTATCAATCGTATTGGATTTGACAGAGATGGAAAGGTCAGAACCGTGGCTTTTTCTTATCAACAGAGAAGTATCAATGAGGACGGGACAAGCAATTTAGAGGATATGAAGGTGGATGTGCCAATGCTGGCGATTGTTCCTATTCCTAATCTTCAGATTGACGAGGTCAATGTACTTTTTGATATGGAGGTTAAGCAAAGTGAAAAATCAGAAAATTCTATGGATATGGGAGCCAGTGTCACAGGCAGTTTAAATTTAGGAATTGTCAAGGTGAGTGTTACAGGTAGTGTAAGTGCCCATAGCTCTAATACCCGAAGCTCAGATAATTCAGCCAAATATCACGTGGATGTACGGGCGACCAATCATGGCATTCCAGAAGGTCTAGCCAGAGTTTTAGATATGATGGCAGTAAATCTATCTCCGGCACTGGTCGGCTCAACCCTAAAGGATGGAAATGGTCAGAATTTATCTGAGGCTGCTAAAAAAAGGGCAGAATCCTTGAAGGCACTTCGTCAGGAAATCAGTCAGCTAGAGACCAGTGTATCTGCATGCAAGGAGTCCTTGGATTCCAATCTAAAACAAATGAAACGTATTGGCTCATCCCAGTTGAATGTGTATCAGGGAGAAATTCACTCTCTTACCAATCAGTTAGGAAAAGAGGATGAGAAGGGTGTTGAATATAGTCGGGCTATGGATGAGGTGAATCAAAGCTGGAATACCTTCCAAAATCAGGCAGGAGAATTTATTCGTATGCTTTCTGATAGTAATCAGGAGGAGGAAAAGGTTGCAGAGCTTTTATCCTTAAAGGCCATCAATAAGGAGGGACAGGCCGTAGCTTATGGCGAAACAGAGTCCTATTACAAGAGCTTGGCACTTGCCCAAAAGAATGCTGTCGCTTCCCAGAAAAAGCTTTCCACCTATGAAACAAAGCTATTTGAGAAAAAAGCAGAATATAGTGATTTATTAGCTAGTGGGAAATAAATATGCAGGAAGCTAAGGATAGTACCTTTTTAAATATTCATTATGTAAAGCTTGTTTCTTTAGGAAGTGTAAACCCAAATCATCCTTTGTCAGAGGAGGAACAACAAAAACAGGTAAACCTTTTGAATCAATGCTTAAATGAATATCCAAAGGGCATCATTATAGGGAAGGACACAACCATTGGTAGGTATCAAATTGGCCAGCACCAGCTACATATGGAGAAAACCACCTATCACATAGGCTTTGAAAGAAAACCCTCATGGGAAAAATAGAAAGGATTACATATGAAAGTAAAAGTAGAACAAAAGGAAAACACATTATATATGGAGGTGATAGGTCGTTTAGATACGACCACCGCTCCTGAATTAGAGGCATCCTTAGGTCAATATGAGGAGAACAATATTGTTTTAGATTTTGAAAATCTAGAGTATATTTCCTCTGCTGGCTTGCGTGTTTTGTTAAGCACCCTGAAGAAGATAAAAAAAGCACAGGGCTCTATGAAGATATTGAATCCAAATGAAAGTGTGCTAGAGGTATTTGAAATTACAGGTTTTAAAAAGATATTTAATCTGTAGGGTCAGACATTAAGATATGAAATTAAATCTATTTAATTTTTTCAAGGAAGGCAAGGACTTAGCCAACATCAATAAAATAAATTTACTGACCATTTTAAAGGATAATGAAAATCAAGCTCTTGGAATAAAATACAATTTTAAAGAAATCAAGGACATAAAGGATTATCAGAATAAGGTCCCCTTGAGCCAGTATGAGGATTATAGAAATGGAAATCCATCGGTTTATCCAGTGGTATGTACTTTGCTTACCTCTGGAACCTCTGGCAGGTCTAAAAAAATTTTTCTGACCGCTGAAGCTTTAAGAAGATATGATTCTTTGATTGTAGATATGCCTATGTATCTTTTAAATTGTCCTGCAGGGCCTTCTCTGCATACAGGTGTTTTTTATAAAGATGAAACAGAAACCATCCTTTCAAGTGCCTATTATTGTCATCTATGTGATACTCATAGACTGGATATTAAAGACTATGTGGATGGCAGACTCATGTTTTTTAAGGAGCCTTATTGCAGCTCTTATGTGAAATTGAGATATGCCTTAGCCTGTGAAAAATTAATTTCTATTCAGTCTATTTATTTGTATGAAATTGGGGCTTTGTTAGGATATTTAGAAAAGCACTGGAGACTGCTGATTAAGGATATGGAGGACCAGCAATGCTCCATTGATTTACCACAAGGTATAAAGGAGGAGGTTGCCAGAATTTCAATTTCTAAAGCTCGTATAAAATTTTTGAAGATTCAGTTTGAAAGATCTCAGGGAATTCCTTCGTTAAACATAATATGGCCACACCTTGCCTATATTTCAGGAATTGGGCATGCTCAGGATTCCTGTGTTTTACAGCTTAAGGAATATAGTAAGGAGATACCTATTTATTATTTTGCCTATGCATCCTCAGAATGTATGTGTGGTATTGCCACACAGCTGGAGGATGATACATATCAATTATTGCCTCAAAATGCCTTTTATGAATTTATAGATGAGCAGGAGAATTCTTATCTTCCCCATGAGGTTATAAAAGGTCATACCTATGAGCTAGTGATTACAACCTTCAATGGTCTATATCGCTATAAAACAGGAGATCAACTATATATTGTAGAGAATCAAGAGGGTAATCCAAGATTCAGGGTGTTAGGTAGAAAAAATATGCTGCTGAATATTACAGGAGAACGGGTAGATGAATGGACCATTCGTCAGGCGTTATTCCAAACACTTCAGCAGCTGAAAAAGAAGAATTCCTATTTTATGATTGCAGAGGACAGGCGAAGCTACCCCTTTCGATATTTGGCTGTGACAGATCTTCCTTCGGATACCCTGGCTCTGGCAGCCACGGTATTTGATCAGAAGCTGCAGAGCCTAAATCCTAACTATAAAAAGATTCGAGAAAGGAATTTAATTGCGAAGCCTCATTTCCTTTATCAAAGAAATACTTATGCAAGAAAGGAGAAGCTCCAAATGAAGCCAAGTCTCATCCTAAAGGAAGAGGAGCTGCTTTCATTCTTAGCCTTGGAGGAAGCTTATGCGTAAATTGGAATCTAAACTGGCTGTTCAGTTTGTCATAGGAATGATTGTATTAGGGCTTCTACTTGGAGTTTCTGGGGCACTGATTGGTTACGTTCAGTTTAAAAAAACAATAGAACGGCAGTACAATGACGCAGCTTATGATATAGCAGAGGTGGCCGTCTCATATCTATCTGAGGACCAAATAGAGGCGTATTATACCATTGCTAAAAAGGCCTCCCATTTAAATGAAGAGATTGATGTTTTTGAAGAAACCTCAGAGACAGAATATTATGCCTTACAACAGAGCTTTCAGGAGCTAAGAGAAAGGATGAGGGCTAGAGACATCTATTTGGTTTACGTCAATCAGGAGATTCTCTTATCCTATACAGGAGATAAAACGAATTGGTTTCCTATCACCTATATATTGGATTGTTTTGAGGAAATAGAGATTCCATTTCGTCTTGGCTCCCGGGGGACCATTAATCCAAAGTTTATTCAGGAGGCTTATGAGATTGTGACTACCGGAGAAAGGTCAAGTAACTATTTTATTTCAGAGAGCTTTCACGGCTATAACACCTCTGCCCTTCTTCCGGTATCTGTTGGGGACGAATATCTGATATTAGGTGTGGAAATCCCGATGCAGTATATCACCCAGGCCTTACAGAACTATGTACAGTCTGTGGCCAGTATTTCTTTAGGCATCACCTTATTGATTATATTCCTTTATTTGTTATACTTTTATTATCAGGCGTTTCGTCCCTTGGAAAAAATTACAAGAGAAGTAAAAAGCTTTGTTAAGCATGTCAATCATCCTTCTAAAAAATTGCTTGAAATTAAGGTGAAAAATGAGATAGGAGAACTGGCAAAAAGTATTTGGCAGATGGAGGAGGATTTACTTCAGTATATTGAGAAGCTAACTTGTATCACAAAAAATCAGGAAAGACTTGCCTCCGAGCTAGCTATTGCCTCCCAAATTCAAATGGCGATGCTGCCAGATATGGATTCTGTTTCCAATTTTAAGGAATTTGACCTCTCTGTTTTTATGCTTCCTGCGAAGGAGGTTGGTGGCGATTTTTATGATTTTTTCCGAATGGATGAGGAACGCCTAGCGATTGTAGTTGCGGATGTGTCAGGAAAAGGAATCCCTGCCTCCTTATTTATGGTGATTGGCAAAACCCTACTCAGAGAAGCTATCCTTCAAGAGGAAACACTGGCTGCAGCCTTTACAAAAGCGAATACTTTATTATGTGAATCTAATCAGAAGGGCCTTTTTATTACGGCCTTTGCAGGAATTTTAAATACAAAGACAGGAGAATTCATCTATGCCAATGCTGGGCATGAGCTTCCGTTTATTTATCGAAAGGCTCAAGGCTTTCTTCCTTACCCTATTGATTCAGAAATTGTTTTAGCTGGCTTTGAGGATACAAAATATTCTCAAGGGATGATAAAACTAGAAGAGGGGGATAAAATCTTTCAGTATACAGATGGAGTAACTGAAGCATTGAATCCGTCTAATACCTTATATGGAATGCAGCGACTAGAGTGCGCTTTAAATCAGGTCAAGGAAAAGAATGGTAAAGAAATTATCCAGCATATTCATTCGGAATTACTTTTGTTTGCCGGAGGCACTCCTCAGGCTGATGATATTACGATGCTATGTCTGGAGTTTAAGAAGAAATATGAAACAAAAAAATAAAATTCAGCTTGTTGCTTCAAAAAACTGCGTGACGCAAGCAATAAAACAAATGGAACAAAGGTTATCTTCAAATGAAATATATCAGAACCAAAAGGGGAAAATCCATATAATTTTAGATGAAATATTAAGTAATATTTCTAAATTTGCTTATCCTTCAGGAGCAGGAAAAATCATAGTGTACTTTAAAATCATTCATAGAAAAAGTATCTTGAAGCTATGCTTTGTCGATTGGGGAATTTCCTTTAATCCTTTAAATCGTCCATTTCCTGATATAGAAACAAGTGTAGAGGACAAGCAGATTGGAGGCTTAGGAATCTATATGGTCTTAAAGCTGGCTAAGCAAGTCAAATACAAAAGAAGATTTTTTAAAAATATTTTATGTATTAAAATAGGATGAAAAATTCAATACTTAGAGAAAAGGAAAAAGCATTTTCACATTTTTCCTTTTTTTTCATATTTTAATATAGGAAGTGATTTAAATTGTGTGGCATATTTTATAAAAGCAATTTTTATACCAAGACGGATGAAGAAAAATTTATACATGCCTGTAATCTGTTAGAGCATAGAGGGCCTGATGATTATGGATTTTTATTCAATAAGGAGCACTCCTTTGGGCATAAGCGTTTGGCAATTCGTGATGTGAGGAATGCCAAACAGCCGATGAGTATATTAAACCACCATTTGATTTATAATGGGGAATTATACAATACGGATGAGCTAGAACAAAAACTGGATACTCCTTTAGAGTTTAAAAGCGATACTCTGCTTTTACTTAGACTTCTAATGCAGAATAAGGAGAATATACTAAAGGATTTAAACGGAATTTTCGCGTTTGTCTATACAGACCATGACGAGGTTTTGATTGTACGAGACATGTTTGGAGTGAAGCCGCTATATTATACCATTTACGAGAAGGATATTTTGGTAGCCTCAGAAATGAAATCCATATTAGCCTATACGGAGCATAGAGTTTTAAATAAAGAGGGATTATGTGAGCTTTTAGGGATGGGGCCATCTCATAGTCAGGCAAAAACGGTATTTAAGGATATCTTTGAGTTAAAGCCTGGCCATTATTTGAAATTTAATAAGCAGGGGAAATTGGAGGACCATACCTATTATCAGCTGGAGGCGAAGGGTTTTGATTTGTCCTATGAAGAAACAAAAACCAAGGTCAGAGAGCTATTAGATAGAGCCATTGAACGGCAAATGATATCGGATGTGGATCTATCTACCTTCTTATCTGGAGGCTTGGATTCCTCTATTATTTCCACAATTGTGGCCTTACATAAGGATAGCCTTGATACCTATAGTATTTCCTATGAGAATTCAGAATTTAAAGAAAACGCCTTTGAACGCTCAAAGGATTCAGATTTTACACATCTGGTTAGTGATGCAATTCATTCAACCCAGCATGATGTGATGATTGACAACAAATCCTTAGTCGAGGGGCTACGGCAGGCCGTTTTAATTCGAGATGTTCCAGGGATGACAGATATAGATTCCTCTATGTATTTCTTAGCTAATAGTATTCGTCAGAAACATAAAGTAGGGTTATCTGGCGAATGTGCAGATGAAATTTTTGGTGGATATCCTTGGTTTTATGAAAAAAAGAAAAAGCTGACTACGTTTCCTTGGATTAGAAATCTGGACTACAAGGAAAGTCTTTTGAATGAGAAATACAGAAGTTTACTTAATTTAAAGTCCTATGTAATGAATGAATTTAATATGGCCATAGCGGAGACACCTATTTTAAAATCTGATTCAAAAACTCAGATTCGTCAGCGTCAGCTAAGCTATATTAATATGAAATATTTTATGACAAATCTTTTAGACCGGAAGGACCGTTTGACTATGGCCGCTAGCATAGAGGTACGTGTTCCCTTCTGTGATAAGGATTTAGTAGATTTCTTATATAATGTTCCCTTTAAATATAAATATAGAAGTAAAGTGGAAAAAAAGCTTCTAAGAGATGCCTATAAAGGAACCGTCATCGATGAGGTCATTGACAGAAAGAAAAGCCCATATCCTAAAAGCAATTCAGAGGAGTACCATAAGAAAGTGGTAGAATTGTTAAATACAGCACTTGAAGATAAAGATAGTATTCTTTATGAAATCTTTGATATTGAAAAAATAAGAAATATTATGGATAGTGAAGAGGAATTAGAGGTTCCATGGTATGGTCAGCTTATGAGAAAAACGGCATTTTTAGCTTATCTTTATCAGATAGATTATTGGTTTAAAACCTATAAAATAAAATTGGAGATGGATTGAAATTGGAAAACTTAGATTTTATATCTAAATTATTAAATGAAAGAATTATGCTTGGGAAAAAAGAGGATATTACAGATAACCTCAGTATTGTTCCAGTATACAAAGTTAAAGTTAATTTCTTTAATGTGAATACAGATATTAAAGATACTGCAGGAGATGGAAGCAATGTAAATCTTCTAATTACTCCAGTATGTATTTTACAAATTAAAAATGAAAATGTAACGATACTTAAGTTTGAGGATAAAACTCCTAAGGAAGATTTTTTTGATATTATTCCTAGCTTAATGTCTAATATCAATATTAATGATGTTTTAAAGGGATTAAAAATATAATGAATTGCTGCCTAATAGGGCAGTTTTTTTAACTTATAAGCAAGTTAAAATTAAGTTATTAAAAATATTAATCTTTTTATAGCAATTTTAGAATACAGAGAAAATTAAAAAGCATGACATCTAACGAGATCAGACATCATGCCTATTGTAATTATATTTTTATTCCATGTCTATTTAACAAAGGTCAGTTTAGAAGAGAGAAGTTTATTTTTATTCAAAAGGAATAAAGTAAAACACATATTCCCTAGAACATTATAAACTAATAGGTTTTATAAAATAGTGAGAGGGATTACGCCTTTAATAGTGAGATATAGAAGATGGTGCCACTATCACTACTATTATAAGTTAGTTCGCCATTCATACTCTCGATAATATTTTTGCAAATATAAAGTCCAATACCACCAGTCTCGGTGTCGTTCTCGGAAATGTATGGAGCAAACACATCCAGATTTTGGTCAATACCCTTACCATCATCAGAAATGCATAATATGACCTTATTTTTTTCGGCTTTTATCGATAAAGTTATTGTAGTGCAATTTGCGTGTTCTATGGCATTTATAATAATATTTGATACGACATTCTCTATTCCTTTTGGCTTTACAAATGCTTTAATAGGTGTATCTATCATATTGTTAAGGATAATGCCATTGGCATCACAATCGAATTTATGGTATTTATACAAAAGAGCGCATAGTTCTAACATATCGACTACCTGCGATGGCTCGGCTAAATAGTTTAACTTAGCATAAACTGCAATCTCGGAAAGATGATTTATTACTCGTTCTGTGTCCTGTTTAATGATGCCTATTGTTTTAATTTGTTCGTCGTCTTTCTCGCGCTCTATAGCTGTGTCACATAGTAAAACGGCAGAAGATAATGGTTTTTTCATATCATGGGAAACGAATTGCAAAAGGTTATCCCTCTCGGCAATAATCGCCTTGATGTCCTTGACCTGTCGTTCCACTTCTTTATGCAGATTTGTTGTAAGGTAAACGTTGGATTTTTTCATCTCCCTAATGACAACAATACAGCTTATAAAAGTTGACACTGTAACGACTACACACAGCCAGAATAAGGGATTTGTCTGCACAGGGAAAATCTGTGAAATAAATAGGGAGGCGATTATTGCAACGGTGATTAACGTGGTACAAACCATTTGTAAAATGTTGTTTTTGTCGCTTTTGCTTAAGAGAGCCAATCCTATAAATGTCAATAGTACAACTGCACCGATTGATTTTATAACCGTGCACACAATCATTATTCCGCCTGCCGTATTAAAGGAGATAAACGGGCATAAAAAAGCAAGCAATGCACCAATGACCGATAGTGCGGAGAATATATATTTTGTCGGTATTTTGCCAAAATTTCTGCCGATGGCGAGTTGTGCTCCTCCAAGTATTATAAATGGCATCGCAAGCGACAGCGCCGACCAGAACAGTGGTATGTTTGTTGCTCTACTTAAAAAGAGGTGTGAGAGTAGCATTACGGCTATACCGAATATCCACACGATAGCCGAAATAAATTTTTTGGACTGCTCCACAAAGGATAGTACAGTAAGAACCGCAAACACCATGACAGCAACAATGCCAAATGTACTCACAAGATTTTGGGATTGTTCATTTATGCTTTTGACTGCACTTTCCGTACCAATGAGCGGACAGTCCATAATTCCCGAATATGCATTTCCTGTCGACTGATAGTGAATGGTTATAATTTTAGCGGAGGTGATTGCATCGGCCATCGTTATTTGTTTTGTATAAAAGGAAAGGTCGATTGTGGTGCTTTCCGCCATAGAGGAGAACTTATCCGTTTTCACATCGTAATTGTCGTTGAATTCTGCAAAATCGTAATTTTCTATATCGCCATGACGGGCAACGAGAGAACTTCCTGAATATACATTAGAAGCACCAAAAATTTTAGGCAAAGACATTGTAAATCGCCAATCATCACCGATTTTGTAT
Organism: uncultured Mollicutes bacterium; assembly: GCA_900540705.1. GTDB lineage: Bacteria > Bacillota_I > Bacilli_A > Acholeplasmatales > Anaeroplasmataceae > Pelethenecus. The sequence goes on along the minus strand of UQGR01000006.1, from coordinate 14,586 downwards.
TGGGAAAGTCTTTCCGACTGCTCGAAAAAATCTTGCGCCAGTGGATCAAGACTTAATATAACGAAGATGAGTGTGCCTTTTTCGGCAAATTCAAAGGGCTTTTCCAAATCTACGATTTGTATGTCGGGGCTTAACAAACCCGTCTTTATAAATTCATCTGCAACGTAGTTTGCTTTGGTAATTTTATTCAGTTTTCCTAAATCAGCTATGCTTATGGCAGTAAAATCTTTTCCTGCAACCGCTGTTATTCTTTCACTGGTATATTTTCCGTTTTCGTCCCTTCCCGAAAGGATATATTCAACTGTTCTGTCTGATTCCGGTAAGGCTTGTATTTTGGGTGTACAAAAGAATAGTATAAGGATAAACAGTACGGAAAGAAGAGTGCAGGATACAACCGCTATTATTTTTTTCAAATTAAAGTTTTTCATTTGTTATCACCTACAAAAGAGTATCCCTTGCCGAATTTGGTGGCAAGAAGTGCCGCACAGTCATCGGATACGGCAAGCATTTTTTTACGCAGATTGGACAAGTGCTTTTTTATGGTTTCGGTGTTCAGGTGTGGCATTTTCCACACTTGTTCATAAATCTCGTTTGTCGTGTAAAAATTACCTGCGTTCTGCATCAAAAATGTAAGAATATTAAACTCGCTTGAAGTCAAATCTAAAGTATGTTTGTCATAAACCGCTGTACGGCTGTTTAAGTTCAGCGTAAGTCCGCCAAGTGTTAAAGTAGATTTACTATCTGGCAAAAGGCGCAATGACATTCTGGCTTCTATGACTTCGAAAGAGGAAGGTTTAACGATATAATCCGCGGCGCCCGTAGTTAATCCGTCAATGATATTTTCATCTGTACCTAAATCGGAAAGAATGACAACGGGAGTTCCTCTGAGGTATTCCATAAGTTCTTTGCCGTTGCCGTCGGGTAAAATCAAGTCCAACAAAACGATATCATATCTGTTTTGGGTTGTGGCTGGAATAGCGCTCTTTAAGTTTTTGCAAGCCGTAACCTTATTCCTTACCGAAAAATATTCAAAAAGTCTTTCGCGCAGTTTATCGCCGTCCTCGACGATTAAGATATTTTTAAATTCAATTTTATTCATAGGCTCACTCCTTGCCTTCTTATTGTCCCACTTCAATCACGGCACAAAGTAAAGAGAAGAATCGTGGGTAACGTGCAACAATTTGTGGGTGTAATCTCTATCTTCTCAACCTTTGGGGTTGAGATACTTTCTCCTTTGTGTAAAGGGAAAGGAAGATTGTGGTATAACATCATTATACCTTAATTATAAAAAACTATCAATGTGAATTCGTGAAGAAAGTGTGAAGAAACTTATCCTCCCATTCTACAAAACTTAAAAGTTTGGTACAATGTAAGTAAAGAAATTTTTGTATCCCACATATGTGCGATGTGTATATTTTACGGCTGAAGAACCCATGGTAGACAATGAATAAAAAAGAGGTGTTATTATGTTTTTAAAAACAAGAAAAATTTTACATGTGTTGACTTTGATGTTTGTAATGCTGGTTGTAGCAGTAGGCGCATTCAAATTTTACTCAAGGCCTAGCCAATCTATGCAGACAGAAAAAGTGGCATTAACATCAACAGAAGTAACTGGAAGTTTTTGGGGCAATTGGAGTGATAAGGTTGACAACTATGCCGATGTGACCGAAATCATTTTTGTTAAAGAAGCACCTGATGGTTATTCAGATAGCGGAAAAGCTATGGGCAACACAAGAGTTTATAGAAACGATATTGATGATACTAAAATTGCTTTCGTATGTAGTGGCATAATTGTGCCAACAAGTTGCCAGAATTTATTTCAGAAGATGTCTCAATTAACGACGATAATTTTCGGTAATTTTTCTACGGATAATGTAACGAATATGACAAATATGTTTTATAATTGCCCAAAACTTACGTTTGTTGATATGTCAGGGCTTAGTACGCCAGCAGTTACAAATATGAGTTATATGTTTTATGGATGTGAAGAACTTGCCGGAACATTTGGTAAAGATGGAACGGCAGTAAAAATAGGAGATAATTTTGATACATCCAAAGTTACCGATATGAGTTATATGTTTTATAACTGTAGTAAACTTACATTCCTTGAATTATCAAAATTTAGCACGCCAGAAACTACGAAGATGTGCTCTATGTTTCGTGACTGTAGTGGACTTATTGGAACATTTGGAAAAAATGGTACAGCGATAAAAATAAGCGATAGTTTTAATACATCCAAAGTTACTGATCTGGGCAATATGTTTGATAATTGTATTAAACTTACATCGATTGATTTATCAGGATTTGATATGGTAAAAGTCACAAATATGAGTCAGATGTTCAATAACTGTCAGGGGCTTGCGGGAACAGTTGGTAAGAATGGTACAGCAATAAAAATAAGCAATAATTTAAGTTTGCCAAACGTTACAAATTTAAGTAGGATATTCTACGGTTGTAAGCAGATTACCTCAGTTGATTTATCTGGAATGAGTGTTCCAAAAATTTTAGCATTAGATTATATGATTTATATGTGTACAGCTCTTACCTCAGTTAATTTATTTTTTGACATCTTAGAAGAAACAACCATAATAGGTATATTTTCTGGTTGTAGTCAGCTTAATAAAGTTACTGCAAGTGAAAGCATAGCACAAAAGATGGCAGATTCAACGATAAACACACAACTGTATGTAAGTTCACATCCTATATGGTATGGTGAAGATGGGACAGAGTACGACAAAGATAATAGATTTAATACTGCAGGAACTTATACTACAACAAAACCACAGGTAATGGTGTGTGAAGTTACGACGGGGATAACATCTACTCGTTATGACAGTATAGAAGATGCATGGAGTGTAGCGAATAGTACCGGCACGGCAATTGTAAAACTACTTACCGATGTAGAAATTTCAAGTCATCTTATCATACAATCAGGCAACAATATAATGCTTGACCTTAATGGGCATATTCTTAAACTTAAAGATGCTGGAAGTGATCAGGTAATAGAAGTTGATGGAACGTTTACTCTGACAGACAGCAACAAAACTGCTACACACACATTGGTAAGCCCAGTAACAAATCAAGATACCGAAATATCAGGAGGACTTATTACAAGTGTTAATGATGCTTATGGTGTGTATGTTAATGGTGGAAAGTTTATAATGAATGACGGTACCATATTTGGAAATAGTACAGGTGTGTATGTTGATGGTGGCACATTTACAATGAATGATGGTAAAATTTCAGATAACAATACAAGTCGTAGTGGCGGTGGTGTATCCGTGGTTAATGGTGGCACATTTACAATGAATGGCGGTATCATATCCGGCAATAAAGCAGCTGCAGGTGGCGGTGTGTACGTTAGTCGTATGAGTTCTCTATCTACATTTTCTATGACAAGCGGTATCATATCAGACAACATAGCGACAGGGTATTATGGTGGCGGTGTGTATCTTTATGGTGGCGCTTTTGAAGTGTCAGGTAATCCCAAAATAAAAAACAATAAATTAAATGAAGTTGAAAACAATGTCGATGAAACGGCTTCAGTAATCGCCGTTACTGGCATGCTTACAGAAGGTGCAGAAATTTATGTGAATAATACGGGCATGATAGCCACAGGATATACATTTAATGGAAATGACAAGCCGTCCAAGTATTTTATTTCTGACGACGAAGCAAATGAGTGTATTTATGCAGATAGCGAGGGAACAGTTTACATAAGTGATACACATGATTACAGTAGTAATGGAGTTTGTTCCAATTGTGGCAAGGCTATGGCGGCAAAGGTAGGAAATGACCAATTTTATGCCACATTTTATGAAGCATGGCAAGCGGCAACTGAAGCGGGAACGGCAACCATAACTATGCTTACTGACGCAGAAATTGATCAAACACTTGTAGTTGAACAGGATATTGATATAATACTTGAACTTAACGGTTGCATGCTAAAGTTTACAGGCACAAGTGGTTCAGTAATTGTTGTTTGTGGTAGACTTGTAGTACAAGATAGTGGCGAAAAGACAACTTCTCACGAAATAAATAATCCTGTTACAAATGAAAATGTTATCGTAAACGGCGGACTTATCACGGGTGGAAAAGGTACAAATACCGATAGTGCCATTCTCGGTGGTGCGATATATATAATTGCAGGTGGTGAAGTTACGTTAAACGGAGGTACACTTGCAGGCAATATCGCAGGCAGTTCAGTCAATAACGTGAGTAGTGGTCACGGTGGTGCTATCCGAAATGAAGGAAGTTTGACCGTAAAAGACGGTGCGGTAATCGCCTATAACAAGACAGAATGTGGAGGAGGCATCTGCGTTTGTAACGGCAATATGATAATGAATGGTGGCGAAATTTTGAACAATTTGGCTACAAGCGACGCCGGAGGCGTATTTTATGAAAACAATGCTGTAAATTATCCCGATAACAAATTTACTTTTTTAAGCGGACACATCTCGTTTAATACTGCGAATGGTTACTGCGGTGGCGTAGAAGTCGGTTCTGGCGTTGTGGAAATGAAAGGTAATGCGACCATTTCTTATAACACGACAGTAGGCGAGGGTGGAGGAGTTTACGTTTGTAGCGACGGAATGTTTGAAATGATGGGAGGATCCATATCTTATAATGATTCGCATATGCATGGTGGTGGTGTATATATAGACGGCGGTATTTTTGAAATGAAGGAAACTGCCGTAATAAGCAACAACACTACGCTGTACCGAGGTGGTGGTGTGTGTGTAAACGGCACGTTTAATATGGAAGCTGGCAACATATTGGAAAACTCTGCAACAGGCGTTGGTTCAAGTGGTGGCGGAGTACGCGTAGATGGGACTTTTAATATGTCAGGCGGAAGTATAACCAATAACACTGTAAGTGAAAACCTTGGTGGTGGTGTGTTCGTAAGCACAGAGGGTAAATTCAACGTTTGGGGTAACGCCAGTGTTACGAACAATAATAGTAACGGCACAAACAGCAATGTGTGCCTTAAAAACGGTACAAAGATAGAAGTATCGGGGGCAGTAGACAATTTATATATTTGTATAAGTAACGAAGGGGAAGTAGTTACGGGGTTTACAAACGCAAACAATCCGCAAAATAAACTGCCGGCTGAGTGTTTTTGTGCTGATGATAGTTCTCACAAAAGAATTTATGTAAGTGATAGTGAAAATGGTATTGTTACGATAGGCAAAAGTCTGATTTATTGGGGATTTTCCGATTCTGACAAAAAACTTATAATAAGCGATGATGAAAACGACATTGAAAATCGTCAATATACGGGAAGTTTTGAATATGACGTAACGTTAGACAACCTTTCAAACAGCGGTGTTGCAACTTGGAGAGAATACGCATTTACGTCTGTTGAAATAAAAGGAAACGTTGCGCCCAAATCTACGGCTTCATGGTTCAAAAAATGTGAAAGTGTTAAAAATATAGACTTGTCGGGGCTTGACGCTTCGGAAGTCACCGATATGTCTAATATGTTCTACGGTTGTACGTCGCTTGAAACAATTGAGTTCTCCAATTCATCTGCCACTCCCAAATTCAATACATCCAAAGTCACCGATATGGCCTATATGTTTTATAACTGTGTCGGACTTGCTTCACTTGATTTATCTGTGTTCGATACGTCGAATACAACGAATATGATGTTGATGTTCTCTGGATGTTCTCATCTTGAAGCGATTACTTTCTCTGATACGTTTGATACGTCGAACGTAACTAATATGCAGAGGATGTTCCAGATGTGCTCGAGTTTAAAAACAATTGATTTGTCGGGATTTAATACGTCAAACGTTGAAGATATGTTCTGTATGTTCTATGGTTGTACTAATTTAAATTCGCTCGACTTGTCCTCTTTTGATATGACTAACGTCACGGATACATACAATATGCTATCATTCTGTATGATGCTTCAAACGATAAAAACACCTGAAACCATGGGCAATGCGACGATTAAATTGCCGAACACCTTTACAGATGCGGATGGTGGCAATGAGGTTTATACTTCTGTTACAAGTACCGAGGCGGGTAAAACATTGAAATTACATACGGAGCATACTTATGTGGACGGCGTATGTACAGTCTGTGGTAAAAAGATACAAATTTACTGGGGAATAACTGGCAATAAACTTACGATAAGCGGAAGTTTAAACGATGTTATGAATACGGAAAGGAGCGATAGTTTCGATTGGGACGAGGAGTTTTTTGTTGATTTGATGCTTACAAACACACCACCTTGGTATAATGAATTCGATATAACGGAAGTAGAAATAAAGGATGGCGTGGCACCAAAATACACGATGTATTGGTTCTCCCAATTAAATAAGGTTGAAACCGTCGATCTATCGGGATTAAATGCTTCCAACATTATCTCTATGAGGTACATGTTTGAAGATTGTACAGCGTTAAAGTCAGTTACGTTTCCTAATGTTTTCGACACATCCAGCATTACCGACATGTATGCTATGTTCAACAATTGTGAATCGCTTACTTCAATTATGTTCCCTGCTTCCTTAGATACGTCCAAAGTAACGAATATGGATTGTATGTTTATGTATTGTGATTCGCTTATTTCAATTGATATGTCGGCATTCGATTTTTCAAGCGTAACCACTATGAGCAGTATGTTTTACAATTGCAATGCTTTGGAAACGATTATATTCCCTACTTCCTTCAATGCTTCAAAATTAAATAGTATGATTAGTATGTTTGCCAATTGCAGTGCGCTTAAAAATATTACGTTCCCTACTTCATGTAATACGGCACAATTAAAGGATATATCCCGAATGTTTGAAGGTTGTGAAAATCTTGTATCTGTGGATATGTCGGCATTCGATTTTTCAAGTATAACCTCCTGCAACAACGTTTTTGTAAATTGTTCCAAGTTGACTACAATAAAGACTCCCAAGACAATGGGCAGTGTTCCCGTAGCGTTACCTGTAACATTTTGGAATGGGACCTCAGATATATCCGAAATTACAAGTGCTAATGCGGGCAAAACGCTTATAAGGCACGAAGAACATTCCTACGGAGATTGGCAAAGAGAAACGGCGCCTACCTGTACCATAACGGGTATGAAAGCGCATAAGGATTGCTTGGTGTGCGGTAAGCACTTTGACAGCAGCAATAATGAGATATCGAATACGGATTTGGTTATATCCGCGCTTGGACATGACCTTGTACATCATGAAGCAAAGGCTGCAACTTGTACGGAGAAAGGCTGGAACGCTTACGATACCTGTTCCCGTTGTGACCACACAACGTATGAAGAAATATCCGCGCTTGGACATGACCTTGTACATCATGAAGCAAAACAGGCAACTTGTACTGAAAATGGTTGGAATGCCTACGATACCTGTTCCCGTTGTGACCACACAACGTATGAAGAAATATCCACGCTTGGACATGACCTTGTATATCATGAAGCAAAACAGACAACTTGTACTGAAAATGGTTGGAATGCTTATGAAACCTGTTCACGGTGCGACTATAGTACTTATGAAGAAATATCTTCACTTGGACACGATTATGGGGAATGGATGGTAGTCAGAGAATCCACGATTGATGAATTCGGTGAGGAAAGGCGTGTATGTGCTCATGACGGAACGCATTTTGAATCACGAGAGTTACCTAAACGGGTTCCACAACTTGTCAAACCTGATGAAAGCGATGGCCAAATAGACGAGATAATTGTAACGATTCCTAACGGCTTTGATCCTAATGTAGAACTTATTGTAACAAAAATATCACAGGATAACTATGCAAAATATGAAATGATAGCAGCTGCTACAAATGGTCAAATAGGACTTGTATATGATGTAGTGCTAAAATCAGATGGTGTAACCATTCAACCTGATGGCATGCTAACTATAAAACTTCGCATACCTGAAAATCTTAAAGAAAAAACATTTAAGTTATTCCACTTACACGAAGAAACAGCGACGGATATGGAATATACGGTAGAGGGCGATTACGCCGTTTTAACAACCGACAAACTTTCGGAGTTTATCTTCATTGGTGAAAATAACGCGCCTGCGTCTATAACAACTGGTTTTAATCCATTATGGATGATATTGATAATTATTTTGGCAGTTGTAATAACAGGTGAAGTAGGATATATCGTGTACAGAAAGGTATTCCAAAAAAAGATTTCGGAGGTGCGCAAATGATAGCAGCATTTATTGTATTGCTTATAATCGCTCTTGTGCTTGGTGGATATATCGCGTTCGATATTTTATATGGAAAAAAGAAAACTGAGGTTGTGGATTCCAACATTGAAATAGCCATAGAAAATACTGCAACAGATAGTCCAAATGATATTGATGATGTCACGTATGAGAATAATGAATCTAAAATCATGGAAATAGACGATAGTTTAGATGATGAAATTACTCAAATAAAATCCGTAGAGGAGAATGGCAAAACGCGGTATATCGTTATTAAGTACAGCAAAAGTTTTCTTGCTAAGCTCATACAATCTGATAACGAAACAAAAGGGTATTATTCAAAGCTTAAAAACCGTTTACTTTGCTACGAGGGTGTAAAAAGCCGTATCAGTTGGAAATGGGAAAGCTTCCGTATTGGCAGAAAGACGCTTGCAAAACTACGGTTGCGTGGGAAGACATTATCACTCTGTCTTGCATTGAATGCGGACAACTATGCCGAAACAAAATATCACGTCGAAAGTCTTGCGGATATTAAAGCCTATGCGGATACGCCTTGTATGTACCGCATTAAAAACAGCAGGCGATTAAAATACGGAGAAGAATTGATAGGAATTCTTATGGAACAAAACGGCATTACCGAAAAAACTGTTGAAGAAATCAATTACACTGAAATTTTTCCTTACGAAACTACCGAAGTGCTTATCAAACGAAATTTGATAAAAGAACTTACTAATGAGGAAGCTCAAAGTGGTACGGCATTCAGGCCAAGCAAAATTCTTCAAAGCGTTACAGCGCAGGAAGTTGATCGTCTTATGCAGGACGAAGTTGCGGAGCACTTGGTTGAAAGCGAGGGTGGAGTTTCGGACAAAACAAAACAGGGTATCGTGAATATTGATACACTTTCGGAACATTTTGAAAGTGGAGAAGTGGTAACTCTTGACGAAATAAAACAGCGTATAAAGGGCTTTAATAAAAAGACTACATATTTGAAGGTACTTGCACGTGGAACACTCAATAAGTCTCTTACAGTAGAAGCTGATAGTTTTTCAATTCAAGCGGTAAAAATGATAATCTTAACAGGCGGCAGGGCTGTAAAAAAGCACTGACAAAGGGAGTATACGAAACCATCAAAAGAAGACTTAAAGAAATAAAAGGCATATAATTTATGCTAGTCTTTACTATTTGGACGCTTTTGATGCAGAGTATCCGTAAAATGAGTAAAGTAAACCCAATGATTTGAGCCCATATCCTAAAAGCAATTCAGAGGAATACTATAAGAAAATGATAAAATTGTTAAATCCAGCACTTGAAGATAAAGAAAGTTTTCTTTATAAAATATTTGATAGGAAGCATAGCTTTTTCAATATAAATATAAAGGATTTTATTGTCTAATAGGGTAGTTTTATTTTGTCTTAGAGTGGATAGAAAAAATCTAAGACAACTGTTTTTAAGAATAAAAATATTGTTTTTTTCATAAAAAAATGATATAATAATTATAAGTGAGTAGCATAAATTATGTGCGTAAGTCCGACTAAAATCGGAGTTACGCACTATTTTTTTTTGAGAAGGAGTTAAAAGAATGGAACAAATTAAACAAAACAAAATGAAAACCACATCTATGCACAAGTTGATTTGGAAAATGGGGTTACCAATGATTGTTTCAATGATTCTGCAGTCTGTCTATAATATTGTAGATACGGCATTCGTTATAAATATGGGAGAAGAGGGGATAGCAGGGAATCTTGCATTGACTTATGCATTTCCTATTCAGTTATTGATTATTGCTATCGGTGTTGGAACGGGTGTAGGCATTAATGCCTTACTTTCTAAAAAGTTAGGAGAACAAGATGATGAAGGTATAAAAAAGACAGCAGGTAATGGTATTTTTCTTGGAATATGTATTTATGTTGTGTTTTTGATTTTTGGATTATTTGGCTGTAATTGGTTTATTTCTTTACAAGCAGGTGAAAATGCACAAGCTATCAAAATGGGCGAAAGTTACTTAAAAATCTGTTGTTGCTTATCTTTTGGAGCAATTGGATTTACCATTTATGAACGGTTTTTGCAAAGTACAGGTAAGACGTTTCACTCAACCATCTCGCAAGTCTCTGGGGCAATAACAAATATTATCCTTGACTATGTTTTCATTTATCCTTGTAGAATGGGAATTGATGGTGCAGCATGGGCAACAGTCATTGGGCAAATCGTGTCTCTTGTTGTAGCTATGCTGTTCCACTACTTAACCAATAAAGAAATCAAGAATAGTATACAAGCGGTAAAACCGAATTTTGCTATAATCAAAGGAATCTATAAAATTGGTATATCTGCTGCAATCATGCAAGGTCTTTTGTCTGTTATGATGTTGGGAATGACAAAAATTTTAGGTGCAGTTAAAGTTAGAGAAGCAGCAGATATATTGCAAGGCAGTTTGGGTATTTATTATAAGATTATGCAATTTGCATTGTTTGCCGCTTTTGGTGTTTCAAACACAATTATTTCTATATTATCTTTTAATTATGGCTTGCAAGACAAACAGCGTGTTAAAGCAGGTATAAAGTATGGCATATTCGTATCTCTCATTGTTGCAGCGGTTATAATGATTTTATTTGAAAGTCTAGCCATTCCACTTTCTAAAGTATTTGGTATGGCAAGTGGTGTAGGAGGTAATGAAATTCAAACAACAGTTACAACGGCCATTCGTATTGCAAGTATAGGGTATATCTTTATGGCATTTAGTGTAGCCGTTCAAGGTGTCTTACAAGCCTTCCGATATGCACTCTTTCCATTATTTATCTCCTTTTTACGCCTATGCATACTTGTTTTACCAATAGCCTATTTGTTTACATTATCGAGTGATGCTGTGAATATGGTATGGTGGACATTTCCTATTACAGAGTTCATTACTGCGATAATATCCGTTGTTCTTTTAAAATATGTTTATAACAAAAAAGTTATACCGATGAATGAAATGTAAAAGTTTTTAAAAACTAAAAAACCTATGTCTATAGATATCTAGTAATAGAATTGATATTCAAGCCACATCAAACTATCGAAGATATGTTTGCTTATCAATCAAAAAATCTTAAAGATGTTGCTAGTAGCTATTTAGCTTCAAATGCATATATTTCTTTTATAATCAATTATTTATAGAATTAAGTGGTAATTTTTGTGGAATTATATTTTGGTTTTTAAAATAATAGTAAGGATTCTAAAACTTTGAAAAAAGATCAGTATTGACGATATAGCAATATACATAAGTATTTCACCACAACAGTATCTGATTCATAAATGACAAAGAAAAAATCTTTTAGGAAATGTAGGTGTTGGTTTAAATATATAAAGAATTACTGCCGAACAGGGCAGTTTTTTATTATAAAAATTTTCATAAAAATAAAAAAGCCTTTGGGCTTTTCTAAAAAATAAATTAAATATTTTTAACAACTTATTCTAAAAATAATGCTTTTTTAGGACAAAATGTTGCACATTTACCACAACTGATACATTTGTTATAGTCTATTTCTGGAGCCTCAAAATTTTTTTGAGAAAGAGCTCCTACTGGACAAATTTGAACAGCTGGACACTTGTGATTTTGCGGGCAGTTAGCCACTTTAATTTTAAGTGTTTTTTTCATATGCTTCCCTCCTTATTTCTGTAGTTGCATTTTAAAATTTTCTCCAAAGCTTAGCATAGAATCTAGGATAGGCTTTAAAGAAACTCCTAAATTTGTTAGAGTGTACTCAACCTTTGGAGGAACAACAGGATATACCTTTCTTACTAATAATCCATTATTTTCCATATCTCTCAACTGTTGAGTTAACATTTTTTGGGTAATTCCTTGAATGGATTTTTTGAGTTCAGAAAATCTTTTTGTTCCTGTCAACAGATCTCTTAAAATTAAAACCTTCCATTTATCACCAATCAGTAAAAGTGTAGTTTCTACGGGACAAGCGGGTAAGTTGTTTACATCAATCATATTTTTAGCCTCCTATAGTTTCCAAAAAGATACTATAGCACTTTAAAGTGCGTACTATACAAAATTATTTTACCATAGTACAATTAGGATGTAAATAAGAAAGAGAGGAAAAAAACATGGTAAAAACAAATTATAATCTTATTAATCTTAAGAAAGGCTGCATATATCATTACACATTTCCTGTAATGGATGTCTACGTCTATCGAACCAATGATTTTATTGATGATGAAGCAATATTACTAGTGAAAAATGGAAAAATGGTAGTGGTTGAATCTCCTTGTTTTTTCGATAATATCGTAGAACTTGAAGAATTTATTGGCTCATTAAACGTTGAGGTAGAAGGTGTAGTTTTAGCCTATCATATGGCTGGTGGAACCTTCCTTCCTCGTGTTAAGAAATATGCTACCCCTAAAGCAAAAAACTTTGGTACTATTGGTGGTGGTAAGGGATTGGTGAATAATTTTTCAAAAGCCTTTGGTACTATTTTTGATGCGAAAATTCACGGAATTACAAACCTTGTTCCAAACGAAACCATTTCTATTGGGGGAATCTCTTTGAGTTTGGTGGAAACAGTGGATGCTTTTGACATTGTATTTCCAGAGATTAATGTCATTTACACACATATGCTAGGACATGATTGTCACTCTATCATCGCGGGAGAAGCTTCTGCAAAAGCTATGCTTCAAACTTTGGAAGGATATTTGGAAAAGCAGTATGCCTTAATACTGACTTCTCACTATGATCCAGAAGACTTAGAGGATGTAAAGACAAAGATAAAATATATCCAAAATATTTTATGTTTAGCAGAGAAATCTTCCTCAAAAGAAGAGTTTATTGAAATCGTGAAAAAAGAATATCCTGGTTATTCTGGACTAAATTATTTAGATATTACAGCTGGAATTTTCTTTGCATAAGAGAGGAATTTAGAATATGAAGATGAAGGGCATAGAAGATGCTATAAAGTATTTAGAAGAAATAAATTCTGTACAATTTTCTACTAAAATGCCAAGATTTTCAGTTTTCCGAGCTTTAATGAACATAACTATGCCCCTACATCTTTCAAGCGAATATTATGAGGTTCAGGATGAAATCCTAAAGCTTCACAATACTCAAAGAGGAATCCAGGATATAGAGAAATTCAAGCCTATAAAAAACAACATCATTTTATTTCAGGGAGATATCACGACAATAAAGGCAGATGCTATAGTTAATGCTTGTAATGAGAAACTATTGGGCTGTTTTCAACCACTGCATTCCTGTATTGATAACGCTATACATTCCTTTGCTGGACTTCAGGTGAGAAGAGATTTAATGGAGATTATGAAGGCTCAGGGGTATGATGAAGGGAATGGAAAATGTAAAGTGACCAAAGGTTACAACCTTCCCTCAACCTTTATTTTTCATACGGTCGGTCCAAAGACCTTTGGAATAATTAAGGAGAAGGATAAAGAGGATTTAAAGAATTGTTATCTTTCGTGTCTAGCTCAGGCTGATGAATTACAGTTGAAATCCATTGTTTTCTGCTCTATTGCGACGGGTTTATATGGTTTTCCAATAGAAATAGCTTCTAAGATTGCAGTTACTACAGTAAAGAAGTATTTAGAAGAACATAAAAGCTCGATTCAAAAGGTAATGTTCAATGTATTTTCGGAAGGTGATTATGATGTATACTATAGAAGAATTACAGAAGCTAATAACTAATGCAGACGCAATTGTGATTGGTGCAGGAGCAGGTCTATCTGCTTCAGCAGGGTTTGAATATGGTGGTAAAACCTTTTTAAAAAACTTCAAATATATGTTTGAAAAATTTGGTTATACAGATATGTATCAGGCAGGGTTTCACCACTTTTCTTCCGAGGAAGAGAAGTGGGCATATTGGGCCAAAATGATTGATTTGAATCGCTACGAAGCCGGTGCTATGCCTCTATATAAGCAATTATTAGAACTCGTTAAACAAAAAAATTATTTTGTAATTACTACTAATGTAGATCACCAATTTCAACTGGCTGGTTTTGACAAAACTAAACTATTCTATATGCAGGGAGACTATGGCTTATTTCAGTGTTCCAAAGCATGTCATAATAAAACGTATGATAACGAAAACGATATTAAACAAATGTTGGAAAGTATAAAAGATAACCGAGTATCCAAAAATAGAATCCCCTTATGCCCAATCTGTGGGGCGCCAATGACTACAAATCTGCGTTGTGATGATTCCTTTGTAGAAGATGAGGGTTGGCATGATGCCCAAAAGCGTTTTATAAGCTTTATCAATGAAAATAAAAATAAAAATATATTATTATTAGAATTAGGAGTTGGCTTTTCAACCCCTGTTTGGATTAAGTATCCATTTTTAAAACTTACATGGGAAAATCCCAAGGCAAGATATGTCATTATTGATAAAGGATATTCCCCTATTCCTAAAGAGATTCAAAGTCAAACTCT
>UQGR01000005.1 GCA_900540705.1 uncultured Mollicutes bacterium | reverse complement strand
AAATAATAAAAAGAATATCTTTCTTTTCAATACCTGCAGCATATAATTCTTTTAAAATATATTTAATGCTTAATTTTACTTTAGGAGGGAGTGCGGGGATTTTATATAAAATGATGAATCATTTTAGTGTTGTCTTAATTTGTTTGGGTGGTATTTTATTTTTATTTGCTTGTTATGCAATTTTTAAGAGATACCATTTTAGACCAGATGTCTTAGAATATGAGGTGATGATAGAGGATGATAATCGTACAATATATTTGAGTGGATTCTGTGATACAGGTAATTTTTTGACGACAGACGATAATATTCCTATTGTTTTTCTAAAGAGGAGTATTCAGATTGGCCACTACTATAAGACCATCACAGTCAATAGCTTAAGTACGAATAAAACCATACCTATTTTTGAAGTAAAAAGCTTTAAAATAAAAATAAAAAATAAATATGTAAAAAAGGATGTTTACCTAGCATACGGAGATATAGCATTTAATGTAATGTTTGGTTCTAATTTATTAGGGGGATAGAAATGATATTAATAAAGCTTTTATCTAAGCTATTAAAGAAGGATGATGTTTGTTATTTGTACAATCAGATGTGCCTGCCTGAACCTTTAAATGAGGAAGAAGAACGGTTTTATGTTTTAAAAATGCTAGACCATGATATTTCTGCTAGAAATGTTTTGATTGAGCATAACATGCGATTGGTTGTTTTTATTGCTAAAAGATTCGAGTCTCCTAAGGTTTTATTAGAGGACTTAATCTCTATAGGGTCTATGGGACTAATAAAAGGAGTAGAAACGTTTAAGCTAGATAAAAATATTAAGCTTGCAACCTATGCGTCTAGATGTATAGAAAACGAGATTTTAATGTTTTTAAGAAAGGTTAGCAAACAAAAGAATGAAGTATCCTTAGATGAAGCTTTAAATGTTGACGGAGATGGGAATGAATTGTTACTTGCTGATGTAATTCCCACCAATCAAACTCTGGCTATCGATGAAGCGATTTCTAATGAAAAGGAAAGAATGATGTATGAGGCTGTAGAGAAATTAAACGCTAGGGAGAGGGAAATCATCACCCTGCGGTTTGGGCTTTATAAGACAGAAGAGCTCACGCAAAAGGAGGTCGCAGATAAGCTGGGAATCTCACAAAGCTATATATCTAGACTGGAAAAAAAGATTATTGATAAGCTGAAGCTGGAGATGGAGAAAAAGTTAACAATTGTCTCTAAATAATGAATAGATTACGTAGAAGTCTTCCATATTAAATATGAAAGGAAGATTTTATGCATAAGGTTGAGATTACTGGAGTAGATACCTCTAAGCTTAAAACCTTGTCCAATGAGGAACAGCAGGCATTACTGCTCAAAATCAAGGATGGTGACATGAAAGCTAGAGAAAAAATGATTGCTGGAAATTTAAAGTTAGTATTGTCAGTACTCAAGAGATTTAACGATAGGAAGGAAAGTCTTGATGACTTGTTCCAGGTTGGATGTATAGGTCTTATGAAGGCCATTGATAATTTTGATTTGTCACACAATGTAAGATTTTCTACATATGCGTGTCCAATGATTATCGGGGAAGTAAGAAGACATCTACGTGATAATGGCTCAATTCGTGTTTCAAGAAGCTATAAGGACATTGCCTATAAAGCGATAGGATTTAAGGACAAATACCTTTTAGAGCATCATAAAGAGCCTTCTATTAATGAAATAGCAGAATATCTAAATGTGGATAGTGTAGATGTCATCCTAGCTTTAGAGGCGATACAGGATACCATCAGTATGTCCACACCAATCTATGATAATGGCGGAGACGTTATAGAACTAGAAGATCAGCTAGGTGGTAGTGATTATATCACCGAAAACTGGATGAGAAATAATATGATTAAAGAAGCCTTTTCTAAGCTTTCTAAAAGAGAACAGGCTATCATATATGATCGCTACTATTTAGACAAAACGCAAATGGAAATTGCCCAGGAGCTAGACATTTCTCAGGCACAGGTTTCTAGGTTAGAAAAAAATGCTTTAAAAATTATGTATGATTATATGCGGTAAATAAGGAATAAGAGGGAATAGGATAATGATTATTCCTTTTTTTCTTTTTGTAGATGAAAATTGGTCATTTGATAGTAGATTTTTTTAGGAAAATAAAGAGGAGGAATATAAAATATCTTGTGAGTTTCAGTATGGATAAAATAAATGTTATTAATAGTATCTTTAATTATTAGATAGGGGTAGCCTTCTTTTAAATCCCAAGAGAAGGTCTTCTTTCCACTGACTAAAATAGTATCATTTATAAAAGATTTATTTTGATTGTCTTCTAAAATGAAATTTATTTCTTTTAAGACATATGTTACTTTATAGGAGGAACATCTCTGAGGAAAGAGCATCTCATCTTTATAAAATCCTACAATGTAAAATTCATTTTTAAGGCTAGATATAGTTTTTCTCTGTTTTTCATTATTTAATTTGATTTGAAAAACAGGCATTTTTTCGTTTCGCCTATATTCCAATTCTCGATTCGCTGAGAGTCCAAAACCAAATTTTATACTAGAGAAGGTAACTACGATGGTTGTGAGGCCAACTAAAGCGTTCGTTAAAACTTCATATAGATTGGTCGAGTCCATATTAGTCATTAAATGGAGTAATCCATTAACGGCAAAAATATAGACTGGAGATAGGACGATTGGCATAATGTTAAATCTATTATCTAAAGTACTTTTTCTGGAAAGCAAAATGAATAACGAGTAAAATACAAATAATATGGTAACTACTACAGTTGCTGGGATTACATAATGTCTTAAAGTGGTATATTTTTCTGGAGTTTTCCACCAATCCTTTAATATGGTGAACACTGCAGTAATAAATGTGGCTAAGACAATTGATGTAGGAATGAGTATGGTTAATATTAGCCATTTAGGAAAACTATTTCTTGAAAATGCTTTTTTTGGTTTTATTTTTTGTTTTGATTTCATATGATTATCCCCCTTTAGAATTAAATTATAACATTTTTTTACAAAATTTATAATCAGTTTTTTAAATACTTTTAAAAGACATTCTCGTTAGAAATAGTTTAGTTTGCTTCTTTATTTTTAGGGCAACTTATGGTATGATAGTAAAAGAGGTGAATACGATGAACATATGGCATGATATGGATAACGATAGAATTAAGAAGGATAGCTTTATAGCTTGTATAGAGATTCCTAAGGGAAGTAAGAAGAAATATGAATTAGATAAGGAAACAGGACTTATCATCTTAGATAGAATTCTTTATACTTCTACGCATTATCCTGCAAATTACGGATTTATTCCTAGAACCTATTCTCAGGATAAAGACCCTTTAGATGTATTAGTTTTATGCAATGAAACCTTTGACCCACTTGTATTGGTGAAGTGTTTTCCTATTGGTGTAGTAAAAATGGTGGATGAGAAGGAAAATGATGAAAAGATAATTGCGGTATGTCAAAATGATCCATCTATGAATGGATATACAGACATCAGTGAGCTTCCTAAGCATTATTTTGATGAGATATGCCACTTCTTTAATGTATATAAGACATTAGAAAATAAGGAAACGGTAGTAATGGAAGTTCTTGGCCGTAAGGATGCTGAGAATGTCATTGAGGATGCAATTCAAGCATATAACGATTTATATATCAAGTAGTAAGGAGAAGTAATATATGGCTTTAACCGCAGGAATTGTAGGATTGCCTAATGTAGGTAAATCTACGCTTTTTAACGCAATTACAAAGGCAGGTGCTTTGGCTGCCAATTACCCTTTCGCAACAATAGAACCAAATGTGGGTATGGTGGAGGTTCCTGACAAGCGCTTAGATGTGCTCACCAAAATGTATAACCCCAAGAAATCAACAAAGGCAGTTTGTGAATTTACAGATATTGCGGGTCTAGTTAAAGGAGCCTCTAAGGGAGAGGGCTTAGGCAATCAATTTTTAGGGAATATTCGAAATTGTGACGCAATCCTTGAGGTGGTTCGCTGTTTTGAGGACGGCAATATCACTCATGTAGAGGGAACTGTAGATCCAGTGAGAGATGCAGAAATCATAAATATGGAATTGATTTTGGCCGATTTAGAATCTGTGGAAAAGAGAATTGTTAAGATTGAGAAGAAGGCTCAATCCAAGGTTGAGGATGCCCCCTTTGAGTTTGAATTGCTAAAGAAAATTAAGAAAACCTTAGAAGCAGAGCTACCAGTACGTAGCCTGGAGTTTAGTGAAGCAGAAGCACTCTATTTGAAAAATTATGGACTTCTTACTTCTAAGCCCTTTATGTTTGTGGCGAACATTTCTGAAGCTGCCATTGCAGATTACGAAAAGGATGAAAATTATGTAAAGCTTAAGGCTTACGCAGAAAAAACAAATTCTAAAATTATAGGCATATCTGCTGAGATAGAATCTGAGCTTGCCGTATTGGATGAAGAATCTAGAGAAATGTTTTTAGCAGATTTAGGTATTACAGAGCCAGGCTTAAATCGCTTGGTTCAGGCGACCTATGATTTATTAGGATATGCAACCTATTTTACAACTGGTCCTGATGAGTGTCGAGCATGGACCTTTAAAAAGGGAATGCTGGCTCCTGAGTGTGCTGGAATTATTCATTCTGACTTTCAAAGAGGATTTATTCGCGCAGAGACGGTTGCGTATACAGATTTAGTACGTTGTGGTTCAATGCTGAAAGCCAAGGAAGCAGGCTTGGTAAGACAAGAGGGGAAAGACTACGCTGTACAGGATGGCGATGTATTATTATTCAAATTTAATGTATAAAAAAATGGGCTGATAGGGCCCATTTTCATTTTATATTCTTAATTTTAATAACTTGATTGTTTTCATCTAAAATGATTTTTTTACGATTATATTTTTGAAATTCCTTCAAAGCCTCTTCAAATGGATTTTCTAAAATGGGTTCCATTTGTAATTCACTTAGGATAGAAGAAACATTTCCATCCGCCTTTATTCCTTTGACAATGAAGCTATCCTTGGGAGTAATTAGAAGTCCATATTCATCTAAAATATAGATGTCCTTCAGCTTTCCAATCGCATTCTCAATAGTAAAATCTTTTGAAAGAGTCGCTGTATAAAGATAATCCTGGGTTGTTCCCTTGATGAGAAAAAGCAGTTTTTGAGCTTTAAGTGTTTTATGCTGAGGATTTCCAGTAATGAAGAAGTAGAGGGCTAAACCAATGCCAACCCCAGTACCGATAAAGCTTCCAATGATAGAAAACAATAAGTTTTTATCATAATGCATTAAGGAGATTGATCCATACACTGCTAAGACAATTCCACAACAAAGGCAGATAAAGGCGATAATATGCCGAGGAATAGATTTTCCATCCTTCATTTGAACGCTTCTTTCAAATTCACGCATTCGTTTTGATTTGAAGAGTGTAACCCCTTCTAAGACAATCATCATGGAGACAATATAAGCGATTAATATTCCTAGGATATTTCCTAAAACACTTAAAAGAAAAAGAACACTAAATTCCCCCTCCACCAGCATCCATATATAGCCTACCAAAGAGCCTAAATTAAAGAAGGTAATCAGTCCAAATTGCCATGCTCGTTTTTTTCTGATAGGTAAAAGACGAGTTATGGTTATTAAAATATTATTAAAAATAAAAATTGAAATTGCTAGGGAAATGAAATTCACATTTTACACATCCTTTTTTTTCTATATGAATCTATTATATCATACCACTATATTTATTGTAAAATACTTTGTTTAGTGATAAAATGAAGTTAAATTGAGGTGAGTTATATGCTTGAATTAAAGAATGTCAGCAAATATTATACCAATAACGGAGTCGTGACTTTAGGACTTAGAAACATAAATTTGAATTTTTCCTGTGGGGAGATTGTGGCTATTACAGGGGATAGTGGAAGTGGAAAATCCACCCTACTTAACGTGATTACAGGAGTAGACACCTATGAAGAGGGAGAAATCTATTTTTTAGGAAGTGAAACCTCCTATTTCAATCAAAATGATATGGATGTTTTTAGAAAAAATAATGTTTCCTTTATATTTCAAAACTATAATATAATTGATTCCTATTCTGTATTAGAAAATGTGATGGTGCCCTTGCTTCTTCGTGGCAAGCCTGTGGAGGAGGCCAAACGGGAGGCCAAAAGCATCATTGAAAAGGTAGGACTATCTAACCGAATTCACCATAAGGGGACTAAGCTATCTGGTGGGGAAAAACAACGATGCGTAATTGCCAGAGCTTTAGCGAGTGATGCAAAAATTTTAGCTTGTGATGAACCGACTGGTAATTTAGACAGTCAAACGGGAGATGAAATTATTCGGTTGATTCAGGAGGTTGCGGCAGACAAGCTAGTGCTGATTGTGACTCATAACTATAATCAGGTGAAGGATATAGTCACTAGAAAGATAAAGATGTCTGATGGAGAAGTCATAGAAGATGTGAAATTATTAGATATTTTAGAAGAAGAGGCTCAGGAAGAATTGATGCTAGTAGAACCTAAAATTCAGAAGAGAGCCTTTTTAAGATTAGCCTTAAAAAATATCATTTCAACACCGAAAAAGACGATTTTTACCTCGGTTGTATTTTTAGTTATATCTTTTATCGCCTTGATACTTTGTCTTTTAATGTTGGAGGTTTCCACAGAAACAGGAATACAGGAAAATCCTAGATATAGCCTGTTAACGAAAGATAGAGCTATCGTGTATGATTTGAAGCATGAGCCATTAAATATGGAAAAAATAAAACAAGCCCCTCATAAAGAAATTATAGAAAATGGGTTTTATGAAGAAATAGAATTTTCTCTTTATTATGGTAATTCTTCTCGTCGTATTGAAAATGTGAAACATACTAAGAAGGATTTTAAGTATGCGATGATTCGGGGTAGAGAAATGAAGGAAGAGGGGGATTGTATTTTAGTTCTTCCAGCAGATTATAATAATTTTGAGATTTACGAATATACTTCTATATTAAATGAGAGTGTTGAATATTATCTTATTGATAAATTTTCATATCATATGCAAATGGATTTTATGAAAACACTTGGTAAAGTTGTAGGTATTGCCACCTCTGAAGAAATTCGCCAGCCCTATTTAATTAGTGATACGGAATTTAACAAAGAATTTTATCACTATTTGCTAGATCGTAAAACGATAATGTATTATACAGTAGATGGTACAAAATGGTCTTTGAATCGTGCTTATGATGGGACCTTAAAATCCTCTTATATTCTGTGTAGTAAAGCGATGGAGGGGAAACTAGAATTTTCTTATCTATTTGATGATTTGTATCCAATTTCCTATGATATTGAAGTGAGATATGAGGATATTCCAGGAGATACTCCATACCTATTTGTAGGAAGAGATTATTTTGAAAATCACTTTGATGAAACCTATGAGGCAGTGGTTTATTCTGACGATGTTGATTCTTTAAAGAAGAAGGTGGAAGAGCAGGGATATTATATTTCAATTCCAACTCGACAAATGATAAAACCTTCTACCATCAATTTAATTTATCTGTATACCTTTAGTATCTTAGTATTGATTGCTTTAATTGGTTTATTCTTTATTTCCTATGTTATCCTAGCTAGAGTCTATGCCTCTAAAAATAAAGACTATGGCGTTCTTAGAACTCTAGGCATGGTGAAAAAGCAGTTAGGTAAAATTGTGATATTGGAGGTTATCTCCTTAGGAATGCTGTGTGCTATCGTATCCTTAGTAGTTTTTGTGATTGCTAGACTTTTTACGGATCAATTAACTATGGGGGATTATATGGGCTTTGGTATTATATTCTTTTATTTTTTACTGATGCTGCTGTTTTCCTATTTGATTGCTCGAAGATTCAACCGCCGTCTTTATAAATTTAGTGTTAACACTACATTAAAAGGGGAGGTGGCTAGAAATGATTAAAATCAAAGACTTAAATAAATTTTATAATAAAGGTAAAAATAATGAGATACATGTTATAAATGAGGCAACCTTTGAGCTTCCTACTACTGGATTAGTATCATTTCTTGGCCCATCTGGAAGTGGAAAGACTACACTTTTAAATGTGATTGGTGGATTAGATAAAGCCAAAGGCTCTATCAATTATGATGGATTAGAACTTGAAAATTACAAAATGAGAAAGGTAGACCAATTTAGAAGAAATGAAATTGGATATGTTTTTCAAAACTACAATCTTTTATTAGAGGAAACAGTTTATAGTAATTTAGCGATTGCGTTAGAAATGATTGGCATCTTTGATAAAGAAGAACAGGACAAGAGGATTGAATACACCTTAAAGGCTGTTGGTATGTATAAATATAGAAAAAAACGGGCGTATGCCTTATCTGGCGGACAACAACAGCGTGTTTCAATTGCGAGGGCCTTAGTAAAAAGAGCCAAGATTATCATTGCTGATGAACCTACAGGTAATCTAGATAATGAGAACACCATTGAGGTTATGAATATTTTAAAGAAAATATCTAAGACCTCCTTAGTATTGATGGTGACTCACAATGAAGAGGTTGCCAATTTCTATTCTGATCAGGTGATTAAAATCCGAGATGGTAAAATTATAGAATCCTATACTTGTGAAGGAGGAGATGTCCTTCATACGGAGCAGAATAATACGATATATCTAAAGGACTTGAATTTAACAGAAGAAAAGGGAGAACTAGTAAGTCTTAGATATTATACATCTCAGGAGGCTAAGCCTTTAGACATTCGAATTGTAGAGAAAAATGGAACCTATTATATTACCTCTAATGAAAAGCTTAAGCTAGTAGAGGAAACAAATATAAAACTTATTGATGACCATTATCAGGCATTGAAGCAGGAATCCTTAGAAAAGTTTGAGTATGATACCTCTTGGTACAATGATGGAAAAAAACGAGATAATGTGTTCAAGCGTATTTGGAGAGCCTTAGTCAAAAGCTTCAATAAAATGCGTTTTGCTAAAAAAAGAGCGAAGTTTCTTTATGGATGTTTTTTTGTGATTGGAATGTTGCTAGCTATCTCAGTGATTGGGTATTCAAATTATAGAATTGTAGATGATTCAACTATTGTTGCAGATAAAAATTTTGATACTTTGGTGGCAGAAGATTTAACAAGCTATGCGATTTTAAAGGGGACTATGCAGGATTTGGTAGAAGAGGAGAAAGTCGAATACGTAGTTACGCCTGTAAGCTTTTCTGTCTCCTATTCTGAACGATATAACTTTAAGGAAAGTATTGAATTCTCTTATTACATATCAGTAATACCTTATCAGGATATTCAAAAAACTGGCTATCTTGCGGGAGGAAAACCAGGCGCTGGAGAGATTGTTATCAGTAAAAATTTTGCAGATGATTTCATAAAAGAATATGGGTATTATTATGATTCCTATGAGGAATTGATTGGAAAAAAATTGAAATGTCAAACCTCCAAGGTTCCTTCTCTTGTAATCAGTGGTGTCTCAGAGAATCCTTATAATTTGGGTTATGTAGACGAGGCTGTCTATATGGAAACATTTAAGAGAAGCTATATGAGAGAAAATGATGCTGAACGATTTTATTCCATAGAAAAGAAGCTATCCACTTATACTATGGTTGCTGGAAGAGATTTAACAGAAGAGGATTTAGGAACAGAAAATATACTAATAACAACAAATTATACAAATGCCATGGATAAACTGGATAAAACTGTAATTATAAGCAATCGCAAGTTTTATGTGGTTGGAATCTGTGAATTTAAGGATTATGCAGTTGCAAGTGATACCTATATCATTCATTCAGAACAACTAAGTAAGTTTACTAGTATTTTAAAAACAAATTGTTATAGTTATGAAACCTATCAGCTCATTTCTGGAAGAAATCCTCAAAAAATTGGAGAATGTTTAGCTTCCGTGTATACAGGCTATCAGCTAGGACAGACTGTAAGTGGAACAATAGTTGTAGGAATATATTATGGAGATGAAGCGTCTATTGCGGCAGGATGCCTCTTTACTAAAGAAGACATCATTATAGAAAATTCTGTAAATGGAGTACCACTTTGGTTTATGACAAAGGACTTAGAAGGTGTGAACAAATCTTTACCAGAGGAGCTCACCTTGAAGAATATTTATAATAGTCTAATTGACCCAATGCGAGAGGAACAATATGTAAACCTGCTTGTTTTTGGAATCTTAGCGTTAGCATTAATGGTTACGATAGGAATATTCATTTATTTTGTAATGCGCAGTAGAATGATTTCAGATATTTATCCAATTGGTGTTTATCGCAGTTTGGGTGCTAGTAGAACGAAAATTTTCTTACAGTTCATATCTGATATTTTTGTAACCATCACCCTGACGTCCTTGTTTGGATACCTATTTACTATTATCATTTTTGACACGGTAGCGGCCAATATCAATAATACGTTATCTATGAATTATTTAAAGAGTAGCTACCTCTATACTTTTTTAGGTGTTTTGTTATTATATGCAATGAATTTCTTATTTGGTTTATTGCCTATCTTTCTTTTAATGCGAAAGACGCCGGCAGAGATTATATCTAAATACGATATATAAGCAGAATGTTTAGAAATGCTAGATTTTATTTATATCTGGCATTTTTTTAATTTTTATGTTTTGGGTTTAAAACTGACCTGCTTTTAAATTATCTTTGGCACTTAAATTCCCTTTATTTCATATACTAGCACTAGGGAGGTATGTATAATGAATGAAGTCCGTGAAATTGTTACTAAGGCAGTAGTAGCTAAGGGTAAAAAGGCTATGCATATAACGCACAGTATTAATACAACAAAGCATCCCTATTCAGTATTAGGATGCTGGATTATTAATCATGAGTTTGAAGCAAACAGAAATAATGACCTGGTAGACATAAATGGTGAATTTGAAGTTAATATTTGGTATTCTACTGAAGAAAATTCAAGAACTGATGTTTTAAGAGAAAAGGTAGCCTATAAAAAGGATATCAAGGTTAAAAGAATCGTAAAGGAATATTTAAAAAACAGTGATGATGTACTAGCGAAGATACTTAAGCATCCAACCGTTACCAATGCTAAAATTATGGATAATGAGATAAAATTAGACATCGATTTAGAAATATTGGCTGAAGTTATCGGTGAAACTAAGATGCAAGTAACTGTGTTTACGCCTGTTGTTAACGAAGACGATGACATCGATGATTTAGATATTGAAGTTAATGAAGATTTTTTAAATGACAAATAGTTGAATCTAAAGGAGTCCAAAAACTCCTTTTTTCTTTGTATTTTTTTTGAAAAATAAAAGGAGCTATAAAGTATAACCCCTTTTTAGATTATGAAATTGGAAGTGTCCTATGCCTCTTTAAAATGGATAGAACAGGTATCTGCATATAAATATCCATCATATAAATTAATGATTTGAACTGCCCCAAAATGGCCATCTACAATTAAGAAGGTATATCCTATATAGGTGGTATCTTCATCTGCCATGAATGGTGCAAGCTGGTTGATGTTGCAATCCACAGCATTCATCTCATAGAGTCCAGTTTTTGTATTGTATTTCACCTTGGTAAGATCAAGCTGGTTAAACTGGAAAATTAAAGCTGAGGCTAAATATTCCTCTTCCGTAATACTTGTCCATCCAGAGCCCTCATTGACCTGATATGTACCATTCTCATTTTTCAGCTGGTAGCTATTTTCAGCACCAGTTTCAGAATCTGTATAGGTAAAGGTTATGATGCCATTTGCATCAATGTCAGTAGAGGAATTGAAGATGCCGTCAAAAAGTAATACATTGGATGTATACCCATAGCTGATAGCCTGAGTAAATTCATTTTTTTGTTCCTCAGTTAAATCCACTAAGTATGGATTTTTTTCAGTGCATTCCTGCATATTTTTTAATATCATATAGATGTTATTTGTGCCAAGCTCGGTATAATCTGTATACATAAAATATCCTTGAACTAACACCTGTTTATTCGTATAACTTGTTAAATCCAGCATTGGATGAATCAATTCAATGGTTTGGTCAACATACTCTACTTGTAAACGATTATTTCCTTTATAGGTAGCAACAAATTCTACATGAACTCCTACACTTGGGTCTTCCACATATTCTGAAACCTCAACCATTGAGAGAAAATCAGGAGTAAAGGCATAATCCTCGTTTCCTTCTAGTAGTTCTATTCTTGCAGTAGAATCAAATTCTAAAGAAATTTCTTGTTTAACTGCCGTTCCAAACACCTTCACCTGATTGCCAATTTGAACCTCAGGCTGTTTTCCTAGGTTTACATACACTGCCGCATGTAATCTATTGAGGTTATCACCAACTAAAAATCCTGTTGTTGTAAGCTCAATTACAGTGCCTGTTATTGTACAAAGAGTATCAGTAGCTAAATCCTGAACATCTAATACAGATACTAAATTGCAGCTTTCCTCTGGGTCAGCAAAGGTGGTGGTGCCAACATTAGATATGGCAATCAACTGGGCGTCATTTCTAGTGATTATGCCAACTGCACTAATGATTGAGGTGCTCTTCCGTCATTATTTCAACAAAGATAGAAGAAGCAGAGTAGCTTTTCCAGCCAGGAATTAAGCTTGCTAGCGCTAGCTTAGTGGTAGAAATTATATACCGATTCGTTTCTGTTTGATAGGTTATATCCTCTAAAGATAGATTTTTTAAAAGCTGGAATTCAATGGTGAGTAAAGGATTAGAAGTTGTTAAAGCCCAGCCAGTAAATGTATAGATGTAGAGACTTGAATTTTCTTTTTTATAATAGTTTAGAACGACATATCCATTCTCATCAAAGGAGGTAGAATGGATTAGATTTTCGTTAATACTTTGAGTACTTGATTTGACTGAGTCGTTTAAGGTGTAATTGCTATAATCCAATGACATGGCCTGAGTCCATATCGTCTTTTGTTCCTCAGTTAAAGTTTCAGTTGTTGGAGGTGTTACTGTACCTTCCTCTGTCACATTGACTAAAACCAAATTGGCATATTTTTTACTACTGCCTGATACATAAATTAAGTAACCCTCAATGGTGATTTCTTTATTGTTATATTCAGATAGGCTTTGGGTTGGATAAGAGATGGATACTAAAACAGAAGTGTCCTTCACAGAAAAATTATAGTAATTTCCACTAATTTGTAGTGTTCCAGTGATGGACGCCTGTAATCCGACAACAATGTCATTTGCATAGGCTGTTATATCGCTTCCAGCTAATGAGGCAGGATGAAATGTAAAAGCTTCATTGTGGGATGTAACCTCTATGCTTGGATTAGAAATTTGCTTTGCACCACCAAATTCTGTAACAGTTCCAGCGACTGCAACTAAATCTCCTATTGCAGCATCCACAGCTGAATTCTTATAAACAAATACATATTCCTCAGCTAAGACATCCTTAAGCAGTATTCCTCTTGTGGTTTTTCCAACAACAATGCCAGATACCTCAACTGTTGAGTTTAGCGTCATATTTTGGATATCACCTAATGTAAAATCAGGAGTAGGGTCTACAACAGGTGGATTAACAGAAGGGGTTCCTGGATTGGTTTTTCCAAATTCAGTAAGAACAAGCTGTTCATAGGTTTCCTCATGATGAAGTCCAATATAGCTGATATACCCTGCATCATCCAAACAGAAGATGGAATGATCAAAGGTTCCCTCTAAAGCTTGGTATAGGGGACAGAAGTTTAAATCTGTACTTGAATAGACAAAGGAAGCAAGGGACTCATCGTAGCTTAGTTTAGAGACGTCTATGGCTTTAAAATTAAAGGATAGTCCATATTGTTCAATTTCAGAAGCGGTTGCCTGAGTCCAAGCTCCATCCTTATAAATCTCATAGCCATTATTTGTTTTTTTCAAATAAGTACTCAGCTCATTGTCAGATACTGTATAATCACAACGGATCATACTTTCACTACAATAGAAGGTTTGGCTTAAAATCCCATCCAACACGGTCACATTTTGGTAATTCATTCCAATGGCTTTTTGCCACTGCAGTCTTTGCTTGGCGGTTAAGGTAGACTGAGCCTAATATTTAAAGGTAACCTCAAAATTTTTCTTGTAGGTTTTTTCCTGATATTCATAGGCAATTTCGTAGGTACAGGTTCCATTTTGAGAGGAATCTCCAGATAGTAAAGTAATTATAGCAGAGCTTAAATCCATGAGTTCCCCATCTACAGTAATAGCTATATAATTGCCCCATACAATGTTTTGATTGCTAGTTAAAGTGATATTTTTAGCAATGCTAATCACAGGTTCACTTTCTTTTTTGTATTGGAAGGTTACTTGGAAGGTCTCCTTTTTGGATAAATAGGAAACTTCATAGGTGCAGTTGCCATCTTTTGAAGAATCTCCAGAAACTAATTTAATTTCTGCCTGATTTAAATCTATCGTCTTATCCCCTAAGGTGATTGTTATATATTGACTCCAATCAATTTGTTGATCACTTGCCAAAACAATATCCTTCGTGATTTTAAATACTGGCTCAGGAACAGGTACACTTGGATATTGATAGGTTACCTCAAAGCTTTGTTTATAGGTCTGTCCATGAATTTCATAGGTAATTTCATAAGTACATTTTCCGCTTTTCGTATCGTCTCCCGCAGTTAAAACAATCACAGCTTGACTCAAATCTATAGCGTCATTGCCGACTTTTATTTCAACGTATTGAGACCAGTCAATATTTTGATTTGTTGTTAGAATGATTTCTTCAGAAACATGAAATGTAGGCTCTGATTCTGCAGTTCCACACCCTATGGCAGGTAGTAGTACTAAGAAAGCCAATGTGCACAATAAAAATTTTTTTAATGTCTTCATAAGCAAAATGGTATTATATTATAGAATAATACGCTCCTCTCTCATTTATTTCATTAAAATTTTAATATGAAATTAAACTTTTTTCAATTCTTATCGACAAAAACAATGATAAAATTTTTTTTATGCTATAATATAAGGTAGAATTGGAGGTTTTAAAATGAATATTTTACAAATTCTTCAAGCGTATTATCAAAATAAGACCTATTCTTTTACTGGATCTGTTTCTGAAGAAATCAAAAAAATGAATCAGCAGTCCTTAGCAGGATATTTATATTTTGTCTATGGACAGCCTTTTGAACAGGTTTATTTGGGGTGCACCTTGATGCAGGAAAAATTTCATCATCTTGAGGAGAAGATTTCATCCTTATTCGTTTCTCATCAAATAAAGCACCTTTTTATTAAGGGAGCCGTTTTATCAAAGCTCTATCCTGATGAGGCTCTTCGTTTAAGAGGAGATATCGATGTAGTAGTTTGTCCAGAGGAGTATTCTTTTGCCCAAAAGCTTTTAAAAGAACAAGGATTTCAATTTATAGAGGAATGTGGACATCATACAGAATATCTTTATGAGCAATTGGTTGTTGAGCTTCATCTCTCCTTGTTTGAGGAGCAGGATATTTTTTATACCTATTTTGAAAACGTATTTGAGCATGCTACCCAACAGAACTCTTACTTATATGAGATGGACCATACATTTCATTATCTTTATTGTTTAGCTCATTTGAATAAGCATCTAGCAACAGGAGAAGGAATTCGCTATATTTTAGATTTCTTTCATATGTGTCAAAAATGGGAACTAGATGCGGAACTTGAGGAAGAAGTGAAAAAGTTAAATTTAGAACAGCTTCATCATTCTGTTCATGGAGCTATTCATATCATTACTCAACAATCATTTATCAAGCATTATGATTTGAGAGGAGGAAAAAAGTTAATTGATGCTATGATGAAGAAGGGAGTTCATGCCAAAAATGAGGATGTCTCTAAGGCTACAGTATCCTATCAGTTTTTCTTGTTTTCAAATCAATCAAAATTCAAGTTTTTATTAGAGACTTTATTTTTATTTAATAAGGAGCATAGAAAGAGAATTTATCCAAGATTATCTAAATGCTGGTTATTTTATCCTATCCTATTTTTACATCGTTTCTTTTACTTGACAATCTTTAAATTACCTAATCTTTTAAAAATTCTTTTTTCAAACAAAAAAAAGGTTGAAAAAGAAAGAAAAGAGCAGGAACAAATAGGAATTAAGCAATTAAAAAAATAAGATTTCTTCTTTTTTTGTTAGAAAACAAATTTTTTTGATGAAAAGATTTTCAAACCATTGAAACTATATACTATCTAGTATATAATTATATGGTAAGTAAATTATTTTTTTAAAAAATATTTTGTTTGGAGAGTCTGACTATGAAAAAGGAGTATTGCCAACCTAATTTAGAAGAAGAAAAAGTAGAAATTGAAGATGTAATAGCAAGCTCTGGTATTTCTGGTGGAGGTGACACAGGCTGGTTGCCGTGGACTTGATAAACTAAGAAAGTAAGAAAGGGAAAGAAAATGAAAAGAGTATTCACAACGATTTTAGTATTTTTAGGACTTCTTACAGTGGGCGCTACAATAGGGATAAATGCGGCTGTAACTTCTAAGAGCTTTGATATTACCATCACTAATTTCACTGAAATCACAACAAGCTATACAACAAAGTTTACGCATACCTATAGTGTTAGTGACTTTGAGGAGCAGAATGTTGATATTCCAGTAGAAGCATATGGTGTATATAAAAATGCTCAGGGTATTCAAATGAATAAGGGAAAAGGAACGTATATCAAGAATACAGTTGCCTTACCAGGTGCAATAACCAATGTTTCAATGACATGGACAGCTAGTGGGAAAAACTCCCCAACTCTCTATTTTGCCAAAGATGCTATGGCTACCACAAGTTCCAAGAAAGTTACAAATGCTTCTACGACTAAGGACCATTCTATTGATTTAGCTGTAGAGGATGGATATAATTATTTTTATTTTGATGGCACAACCGTTACTGGTGCATGCTATTTAACCAGTCTAACTATAACCTATAGTATGGTTGATACAAGTGCTACCTACTATGATATAACTTTTGATGCACAAAATGGAACAGAGCCTAAGGTTTCTCAGGTGAAAGAAAATGAAAAAATTTCAGAACCTGCTACTCCTGAAAAAGACGGATTTATTTTTAAAGGCTGGTATAAAGAATCCACTTGTGAAAATTTATTTGACTTTGAAGTAGAGGTTGCTACCGGAGCTATGACATTATATGCTGGCTGGGATATTGATCCATACAATTATGCATCTATCACTACAGATAACTTTAAGCCAGTTACTGGTGGGACAAGCTACGCCTCCTACAATGGTAGTCATATTTTAATGAATGAGGATAACACCAAAAATGAATTCTCTTATACGACTTACCAGGTGATGGTACAATCTGATATGATTCAATTCCAAAAGGCAGCAGGGTATTTATATAATGGTTCAACCGTAAAAGGTAATATTTCCTCTATTAAACTAGATAATTTAATAGGTGAGGTAGAAATTTATACTTCTAATAGTGTGATTGAAAATGTGACAGATTTAACAGGAACTACCTTAACAGCGGATAATTCTGTTTATACTGTACCAGATGGAGTAGAACATACTTTCTTCTATATTAAAGTGAGTGGTACTGCTCTTGCGAAGGCATCTGCAATTACCATTCAATATACATATGATGAATCCTTTGCTAGATATAGTGTTAGATTTAATGCAGGAAAAGGTGTATTTAAAGAAGGCAAAGGCGTAACTTTGTCAGAACTAGAAGGTGTAGCTTTAACAGGCAATCTTCCTACAGTTGCTGATTTGGAGATGACAGCTTATAAGTATACTAATTTAGTTGGCTGGAATGATGGTACTAAGACCTACGCTCCAGGAGAGGCATTTGAAGTAAGTAACTTGACGGTATTCAATGCAGTTTACGAGGTTCCAGAGAATATTACGGTGGACCAAGCAAATGAAATTGCCGCTTTAGCTGGTACAACAAAGACAAGCTATAAGTTTAGTTGTATGGGTATTGTTTCAAGTGTCGAGAAGCTAAATGAAAAATCTATTCAGTTTACATTAAAGGATTTGACCTCAGAGACGACAATATCTGTCTATAATTCTAAACTAAATGGTCCACTTTTTGAAGGAGATAAGATTACCGTTACAGGAAGCCTATGTAACTTTAATAATACCACTATTCAATTTATGGATGATTCTTCCTATGTTATTAATGATAATTTGATTTCATCCTTTACTCATACAGAAACAAAATCAAGTCTTAAGGCTTTATATGATAGTAACTTTATGCCAGTGGATGTAGATTTCAGATTTGGAGCTAAGATTTCCTTAAACTCTTATAATGAAACTGCCTCCTATGGTGTAATGGCAATAGATAACGCTACTTTTGCTGGATTTGTTGCAGGTAAAACGGAATATGCAACAGCTGATGAGTTTATTGCTGCTCATGCAGGTGTTAAAAAGATGGCTTGTCCAAATGGTGCTTTATTAGAGGATGGCTATCAGTTTGCGTGGGTGATGACTGATATGGAAGGTCATTATAAAACCTACTTTACCGCTGTAATCTATATGGAATATGATGGTGTTCTTTATTTAGGAGTCAGCAAGATAAAATCTGTTGCACAACAGGCTTCTAGATATATTGAGGATCATAAGAATCCAGAAAATACAGAAGTAATTCTAACAGAAGAACAATTAAAGGTTTTACAAAATATTATTTCAAAGGAAGCTTAAGGAGGGAAAAATATGAAAACTTATGTTACACCAGTTTTAGAGGAAGAGAAAGTAGAAATTGAGGATGTGATTGCTGCATCTGGTTTAAGCTCAATTGGTAGTGATTGGGGTGGCGACCACAAGGGAGATTTCTTCAGTTGGCTATTTAAATAATAAGAGAAATATGGCATTGTAGCTTATAGGGCTATAATGCCTGTTTTTGCTTGAAAAGGAGTGTGTTAAATTATGAAAAAAATATGGAAAACTTTACTTGCGTTTTCTTTTGTTTTATGTTTATTTTTGGTGTGCACACCAAAGGTTAATGCGGCCTATAATACAAAATATTTAACAAGAGAAATTCCAGCAGGGTACTATGATTCATTGGATTTGAATAAAACAGATGAAGATTTTAGAAGAGATTTATCTGTTATTATTTCTAAAAATTATAATAAGCATAGCTATTCTACCAATAATACGGTTTTAGCTCAAACTGACCCAGATCCAAACAACAATGGAAGAATTATCTGTTTATATACAGGTCAATCTCTATCTAGCGGATCATGGAATAAGGAGCATGTATGGGCAAAATCTCATGGCTTTGGAACAGAAAGCTGGGATCCATATAGTGATGCTCACCATTTAAGACCAACGCTCAACAGTATCAATTCCAGCAGAAGTAACTCTGATTTTGGTGAGTTAGATGGTGTTAGTGGTGTAAAGTCAGATTCTTATGGGAATCGTTGGACGAGTGATACATTTGAGCCTCGGGATGAGGTCAAGGGCGATGTAGCACGTATGATGTTTTATATGGCAACTCGATATGGGTTTACTGCTCCATATAATTTGAAGTTGGTCAATGATGCACATACAAGCATTTCTAAAACAGGAAATGGTCGTTTTGGTAATTTACAAACCTTACTAAAATGGCATTATGAGGATCCAGTAAGTGATGCTGAAATTTATCGTAATAATGTCATTTATGAAGATTGGCAGCACAATAGAAATCCTTATATAGACCATCCAGAATATGTAGATTTAGCATGGCCAAATCCTTATTCCAATCAGGAAGTAGATCAAAATAAGGTAACGCAGGCAATTGAATTAATTGCCCAAATTCCAGGTGTTGTCACTTTAGATCATAAATCTATCGTTTTAGCAGCGAAGAACGCCTATGATGCTTTAAACTACAATGAGAAAAAGCTTGTTACTAATTATAGTCAATTAGAAAAGGCAATAGAAACTATTGCAGAGCTTGAAAAGCCTACAACTCCTGTTGACCCAGATGACCCAGATAATCCTGTCTTATCTAATGCTGTAACCGTTGATTTTGCAAATCATGGTCTCAGCAATTCAGGAGCCTATGGAAAGGATTTCAATGGCAGTATTAATGATAAACCATTCTATTTTTCTAATTATGGAGTGTTTGACTCAGAATTGAGAATCGGTTCTAATGGAAAAAGTGCTTCCCCTATCACTACAGTAGATGCCAAATATGGTCTTTCCTCTGTGACAGGAGTCGTGTTAGAACAAAAATTTGATGTTAAAAATTCTAAATCTGTAAAATTAGATATTTCTAATAAATATGGAACCTTATCCGAATATTATGTATTATTTAATGAGATAGGGACAAACACCTATAGTGTTGTCACTCATCAGTCTTCCTCATGGCCTGCTTCTATATCTGCTAGCCTATTAGAGCCAAAGGATGGACATTTTGTCGTTATATTCTGCGGTTCAACTCCACGTGCGGTCTTATCCTCTTATTCTGTAGGTGTATCTGAAGATAAACCTGTGGTGCCGCCTACTCCAAGCATCAATAGTTTGAATGTGGATGTTTCTATGAAGGCAACAGTGGATGAAACTGGTAAAATGACGAGCGCTGGTTTACGTTTTGGAGGACGCTTTGATAAGAATATTTTTGCTAATGCCTCAAGCTATGGTGTAATTATTATGTCTTCAGAGGAATTAGAGCCTGACTCTATTGCGGATTGCTATTCAGGTGGAAGTGCTTCTGAATTTATCCAATTAATTCAAGAAACAGGCTTTCAAAATTTATGCTATGATTTCAAGGATACAAGCGTTTTGGTAGATGAAACTGGCAAGGTAACTCCAAATGGAGAATATATCCAATTTGGTTTAGTTGTATCTGATGTTTTAGGACATGAGTTATTCCATTTTAAGGCAGTCATCTATGTAGAAATAGATGGAGTGGTTTATTTCACCAATGAAGTGAATACATCCTTTATTGAGGTAGCAAATGACTATCTGGATTCTACAACCATAACAGAGGCAGAAGAGCTACTTTTAAAGAACATTATAGCTTCCTTAGAATAGAAGAAGTAAGCTTGAACCAAGACTATTTATAAACCATAGATAGTCTTGTTTTTTTAAAAGAGGAGGGGATAGATATGATTATAGAAGCTGGTGGAATCTATATTGATTTAGAGTTAAAGCATATAGCTTCCTTTCAAAATATAGAGCTCTTTCAAACGAAACAACAGCCAGATTATTTTTTGTCAACCATAGAACGGCTTCCCTCTTTTTCTAAAAAAATACAAATAGAAAAAACGTTATATTTTATTAAATATGAAACAGAATTAGGAATTTTACAGGAACAATATATAGCTAACCGATGGGTAGGTAGTATTCTTTATAGTAAGGAGAAAGCCTTTCTATATCTAGAATATGATAGTTTTGAGGTGGAGTATTTGCTGAGCCAGTATGCATTTGTGGCTTGGATAAAAGAACATAATCATCGGTTATTTATTCATAGCTCCTCTGTGAACTATCAAAATAGTGGTATTTTATTTTGTGCGAAAAGTGGAGTAGGAAAGTCAACCCAGCGAAAGCTTTGGGAAGAGTTTGGGCAGGCAGTTTGTATCAATGATGATAAAAATGTTTTGTGCATTACAGATGGTAAAATCACAATTTTACCTAATCCCTGGAGTGGAAAGCACTTTGTGAGTACCAATCAAAGCGCTCCTTTAAAGGCTATTATTTTTTTAAAACAGGGAAAAACTAATAAAGTAATAGAACTTTCTAACGAGGATGCTTTTCCTTTATTACTATCTCAAATTGATTTACCTAAGTATGAGATAAAAGAGGAATGGGGCAAGCTAATAGATTCATTACTGGAATTACCGCTTTATTTATATGAATGTAATATGGAAGCTGAGGCTTTCTATACGCTTGAAAAACAACTACGAAATAGAGGTGTGTTTGAATGATATTGAAAAAGAATAGTATGCTTAAAAAAATTGGAAATACCTATCGTATATTACCCTTAAGTGACCACAATGTTGCTGCGGATGTAATCTTAAAAACAAATGAGGTTGGTGCCTTTATTTATCAAAGCTTGCAGCAGGACATCACCAAAGATCAGCTTTTAGACCGAATTTTAGCAGAATATGAGGTTTCAAGGGATCAAGCTTTAATGGATATGGAAGCTTTTATAGAAGCACTTAAGGAAAAGGGCTTGTTAGATGATTAAAGTAGAAGAGCTTGTTCCCATCATGCAAGAGGCATTTCAAAATCAAAAAACCTTTCTTATGCCAATAAAAGGAACAAGTATGCAACCACTATGGCATACAGGTGACAAGGTAGAATTATCTAGGATAGAAAACCCTAAGAAAAAGGATGTTCTTTTTTACCAACGCCATGATGGGAGTTATGTTCTACACCGGTTATGGGAGATAAGGGAAGATACATATTTTATGATTGGAGACCACCAGCTCGTATTAGAAGAGATTTCTAAGGAGCAGTGCTTTGCTAAAGTCGTTGCCTATTATACGAGGAAGGGGAAGAGAAAACAATTGAAGGGATTCTCATATCGAATTTATTGTTTTAGTTTACACTTTCGATGGATAAGGAGAATATATGCAAAATGGTATTAATTAAAAAAAATTATAGTTGGATAGGCTTAGGAATTCTAAACTTATGTGCTTCCTTTTGCTTAGTTTCCTTAGCCCTATTATCAAAGTATATCTTGGATGCTGCTCAGCAAAAGGATACCAAACAAGTGTTTATCTTTAGTGGTATCTTATTGGGCTTTGTCCTTCTAGCTGTCATATTTAAATGGGTAGAGAATGCTTTATATGCTCATTTCAGCATTGCTAGAGAAATGGAATTAAAGCATTTATTATTAGAAAAAAGAATGATAACCTCCTTTGAAAAAAATCATTTTCATACTGCTGTTTTGATGCAAAACTATACGTCGGATATTGACCATATTCTAATTGGAGAAATGGACGTATTACCTACAGCTTTTTATCAAATTGGTCGATTTTTTTATGCCTTGATTTTAGTTGTCATCATAGATTGGAGAATTTTGATTCTCTTACTTGGTGTGGCGCTGATAGGATTTATCTTTGCTAGAATCTATTCTTACAAAATGAAAAAGCTTCATAAGAATGTTTTAGAGAAGGATGGTTCAATGAATGCATTTTTTCAAGAAACCGTAGAAAATGTAACCTTGGTTCAGGCTTATCATGCCCAAAAGGAATTTTTAAAGGCCTATGATGAAAAGGCTGCCTCTGCAACTGCTGCAAGAAAAAGAAAATATAGATTACAGCTTACTGCTTCTAATTTGATGGTTTTTGTCAGCAATATACTATATGCTTCCTGTATCTGTTATGGAGGCTATGCTATTTCGGTTGGGCTACTCACCTATGGAGCATTATTGGCATTGACTCAGCTGATTCAGCATTTACAAACCCCAATTCTAAGTGTTTCTGGACTGATTAATCGGTATAGTCTTGCTAAAACATCCTATGAACGGTTAAGTAAAAGTTTAGAAGGAGAACCACTTGAAGAGCATACCTATACTAGCTTTAGTAAGCTAGAGGGTTCACATATAAGCTTCTCTTATCAGGAAAAAAAGGTAATAACAGATTTGTCCTTCCAGATTCCTGCGGGAAGTATCGTTCGTATTGCTGGAGAGTCCGGGATTGGAAAGACGACCCTCTGCTTATTGTTGATGGGAATTTTGGTTCCAGAAGAGGGGAAGATAACAGCCTATTGGAACGATGAGGAATTACCAGGAGACATAAGTTCTTTATTTTCGTATGTTCCTCAGGATAATATATTATTTTCCTCTACCGTTCGGAAGAATTTTGAATTGCTTGCAAATGTTTCAGAAGAGAAAATAGAAGAGGCTTTGAAGTTTGCTTGTCTAGACCAGGAAATCATCTCCTTAGATACACCTTTAAATGAACGTGGTAAGGGGCTTTCAATTGGTCAAATCCAAAGACTTGCGATTGCAATTGCCTATGCCAAGGATAGACCTATATTTTTGCTTGATGAGTTTAGTAGTGCTTTAGATGAGGAAAATGCAAGGAAGATAGTAAAGCATTTAAAGGATAGTCATAAGACCATTATTTATATTTCTCATAAGGAAGAGGCTTTATCTGATACTCAGGTCATATATCTTAGCAAATAATCATACCAATAAAAATGCTTATCGCCATTTATGGAGCTGATAAGCATTTTTTTATTTCTTTATGTCTAAAACAGCTATAGGTATCATATACTATACTGTAGGAGTATGCAGTTTTAAAAAAGAAAATAGGAGGAACAAATGAGAAAAATTAAAGTGGTTCAGTATGGCTGTGGTAAGATGTCAAAATATATCTTACGATTTCTACATGAGAAAGGGGCTCAAATTGTAGGAGCCATAGATGTCAATCCAGCAATATTGGGACAAGATGTTGGTGATTATGCCGAACTAGGTGTTAAGACGGGAATTTTTATCACTTCAGATGCAGAAAGAGTATTAGATGAGGCAGATCCAGATGTGGCTATCATCACCTTATTTAGCTTTGTGGGTGATATTTTTGAAGCCTGTAAGCAGTGCTTAAGTAGAGGAATTAATGTGATTACGACCTGTGAGGAGGCCATCTATCCTTGGACAACTGCAGCTAAGCTAACCAATGAGTTAGATTTACTGGCAAAAGAAAATGGATGTACCATAACAGGTTCAGGTATGCAGGATATTTTTTGGATCAATATGGTGGGAATGGTATGTGGAGGAACACATAGAATAGAAAAAATAAAGGGAGCTTATAGCTACAATGTAGAGGATTATGGACTGGCATTAGCTCAGGCTCACGGCTGTGGCCTTACTGTGGAAGAGTTTGAGAAGAGCTTAGCTCATCCAACGGATGTTGTCCCATCCTATGCGTGGAATGCCTCAGAGGCTATGGCTTCTAAGCTTGGGTTAACGATTAAATCTATCACTCAAAAGAATGTCCCCTATACCATTGACAGAGATCTATATAGTTCAACCCTAGGAGAAACTATTTCTGCTGGAAAATGTATAGGAATGTCCGCTGTAGTTACTGTAGAAACCTATCAGGGAATAACGATTGAAGAAGAAACGATTGGCAAGGTTTATGGTCCTGAGGATGGAGATATGTGTGATTGGGAGATCTATGGAGAGCCTAATGTAAAATTTAAGGTTGAAAAGCCTGCCACAGTGGAGCATACCTGTGCAACGATTGTCAATCGAATTCCTAGTCTTTTGTTAGCGGAGCCTGGGTTTGTTTCCTGTGAGAATTTAGAGGAAATTGGTTATTTATCTTATCCATTATCCTTTTATGTACAAGAATAAAATATTTTTCTAAAATCTCTTTTATTTTTTTAGTTTAGTGATAAACTATAAAAAAGGAGTTTTATCTATGAAGAATAAAGAATTGGTAGATTTGTTAATTGATAAAAATTTAAAAATTTCATGTGCGGAAAGTTGTACAGGAGGCTTGTTAGCTTCCAGTATTGTGGCAGTTCCTGCTGCATCTCAAGTTTTTGATTTGTCCTTTGTCACCTACGCAAATGAGGCTAAGGTACAATTGGTGGATGTCCAGCAAAAGACAATTGATACCTATGGTGTTGTCAGTGAAGAGGTTGCCAGAGAAATGGCAATTGGTTGTGCGCAAAAGGCAGGCTCAGATATTGGAGTTGGAATTTCTGGTATTGCAGGGCCAACAGGCGCTACTAAGACAAAGCCCATTGGTATGGTTTGTTTTGGATTTTACATGAATAATCAGCTTTGTAGTGAAACAAAATATTTCGGAAGCATCGGTAGAACAGAAGTTAGAGAAGCGTCAGTTAATTTTGTGATAGAGTATCTTTTAAAGAAATTAAAGGAAGAATAATTTTGTAATTTGTATAAAATTATAGAGAATAAACCTAAAGGAGAGTTTCTTTAGGTTTTTCTTTTTTTACTGTCGAAAGTATGATAAAATAAAAGAAATATATAAAACAAAAAAGGAGAAGTTTATGAAGCCAATATTAATCTCGATTGCTGGAGGCACGGCAAGTGGTAAAACTACGGTGGTAGAAGAAATTATCAATCATTTTGAATCTCAGGATGTTACGGTATTATGTCAGGATAATTACTATAAATCTCAGGATGATATTTCCTTAGAGGAAAGGAAAAAAATCAACTATGACCACCCCAATTCCTTTGATATGGATCTTTTATATCAGGATATTGCTGCTTTATTAAGCAATCAGACGATTCAATCCCCTGTCTATGATTTTAAAGAGCATAATCGTAAAAAAGATCAAACGGTAGAAAGAAAGCCTTCTAAGGTAGTCATCTTAGAGGGAATATTGGCTTTATATGATAAAAGAATTCGGGAGTTGAGCGATATCCTAATTTATGTAGAATCTGATCCTGACATACGCTTTATCCGTCGTTTAAAAAGAGATATGAATGAAAGAGGCAGAGAGCTAGATAGTGTAATCATGCAATATTTAAGTACTGTCAAGCCTATGTACGAGGAATATATTGCTCCGACCAAACGATATGCCGATATCATCATTCCAAATGATACAAAGCATGATGTGGCGATTGAAATCATGGCAGCAAAGATAAAGGATATTTTGAATCATTCCTAATTTAGGAAGAAGGGAGAATTACTATGAAGAAGATAAACGTAATAGTTAAAGAAAAAACCATATTAGAATTAGCAGAAGACGCTTCTAAAGGTGATGTGATCGATTTAAAAGAATTAGTTCAAGTGGATACAGCATACATTGATTCAATAATCGAATCTGGACAAGATAAAGTTTATCAAAGTAAATTGGCTGATGTTAGAAGGACACTCCTTGCAGAAAATCAAATTGTGATAAGTAAGCTGGAAGCCGATATTAACCGCTTAAACCAACAAGCGGAATTTAATATTAAGTTAAAAGAAAAAGAAATGGATTCTAAATATGAAACGCAAATCAATACGATAAAAAAGCAGGAAGAATCTAAGTATCAAGAGTTAGAAAAAAAATATAACCTGCTATCTGTAAGATTAGAATCTGAATTAAAACAGAAAGAATTAGAGATTGAAAACAAGTATAGTACTGAACTTAATAAATTAAGAATGGAAGCTGTACTATTAAATTCTAAGAAGGAAGTAGAGATTCAAGAGGTAAAATCTAAAGCTGAATTAGAGTTATCACAAGCTTTAAATGAACAAAAAGAAAAATTTAAAGAAGAGCTGCAAACCAAAGAAGAGATTATATTAAATTTACAGCGTCAAAAGGCTAGTATGAATGTTAAGCAAACCGGTGAAGATTTAGAAGCTTGGTGCGATAATGAGGTTATTTCCTATATGCAAAATGGCTTATTCAACTGTACATGGACTAAGGATAATAAAGTAGTGAAAGGTGAGGGTGAGGATAAAGGCTCAAAGGCTGACTACATCTTTAAAGTCTATGCTAGTGAAGCTCATAATGAAAAGGAGTTATTAACTTCCGTATGCTTAGATATGAAAGATGAAAATCCAGATTCTAAGATAAAACAAACGAATGAACATTATTATAAAAAATTAGAAGAAAATAGAATTAAAAAAGACTGTAAATATGCTGTTTTAGTAAGTAACTTGGAGTTGGCAAAACCAAATGTTCTTCCTATCTTTAAGGTTAGAGACTATGAAAATATGTATGTTGTAAGACCTGGATACTTAATGGTATTTTTAAACATGATTGCTTCCTTATCTACAAGATTTAGTGATTTACTCTTAAGCAAAGAACATGAAATGATAGAATTAAAGAGTAAATTGGATCTAATTGAAGAATTCAAAAAGATAAAAGAAACTTATTTAGATAATCCATTAGAAGCATTAGAAAAACAAGTTACTGCCATTCTTAAATCTTCAGAAACGATTAGAAAAGCCTCTAATGAGATTGACTCTGCCTGCGAAAAAATCAATAATAGCTATATTAAAAAAATTATAGATAAAATTGATACCTTTGAGATAAAATTAAATAGAGCAGTTATCAAAAAGATGGAATAAAAACACAAGAAACTGAAGAGGGGTAAACTATTTTATTCCAACTTGCTTTTTAGACTGTGCTACCTTTTTCATTGTTGGATAGGTTTGCAAATTCTTTCTTTTACATCCTATAGAAAAAGACATATAAAAGATAAAAAAGTGGACTTAACAAATTAAATAAAGTATGCTATAGTTTAAGTGATGTAGCTAGAAGAATCATAGACGGAAGGGCTCTACTTCATCTATGGCGGCTACTGACAATTGAATGGCGTAGAGTGAATTTCCAACTTGGATGACGTGATGATTTTAAATTAGCTTTTAGTGCTGATTATTTTTTCATCACGTTTTTTTATTTAGAGGTGAAAAAAATGAAATTCAGTACAAAAGAAAAAGAAATTCTTCAGTTAATCCAACGAAACCCTCATATCTCAATTGAGGGGATATGTGAGACCCTATTCATGTCTAGAACCTCTGTGACAAAGTATATGAAGAGATTGCGGACCTTAGGGGTTGTTGTTCATCGGGGAACAAAGAAATATGGATATTATGAAATTATAAATCCTAAAGCTTTAGAGGACATCATTTATTGACAAATTTTTCGTTTACTTTTATAATAGAAACCGAGATTATAAAAGGGGTGTTCCTTATGAACAAAGTTAGCGAAAGATGCGCTTTAGATAAGCATGCTAAATTTTACTATGCTGCTAACCGCATGTTTTTAGAATTGAAGATCATAAGAGTAGGGTTATATTTTTTGGCAATTATTCCTGTTGTTTTGGCCTTTATTCCTCAGGTTACGCCAACACAGAGTCTAGTTTGTTCTATTGTATCTTTTGCCTTATCCTTAATTACGGAGGGTGCAACATCTTTTCTCAATCGTCATAAGGATATCGCAATTTGTTCTTTACAGCTCTATGAAATTAGTGTGACAGGTTCCACCTTTTCTAAAATAGAATATGATAGGGAGCTAACCAACGAATTAAACGAGCTTGCTATTAGAAAAGGAATCCCTCAGCTAGAGGGCCTAGAACAATACAATGTAATCGATGTGCCAAAGGATATTACAGATGATTATAGCTATCTATATATCTGTAGAAGTAATGCTGCCAAAAATAAATACCTGCTAAGTAGAATTTTCTATATTTATTTCTTTGTTCTAATGTTTATTGTAGCCTTATTCGTCTTAGCTATCTTCTTTAAAACAGAGACAAGTGAATATCTGATTTTGATTATCAGCTTTTATCCATTAGTAAGTCCGATTCTGAAGGATTGTGGTGGAGCCAAGGAGTGTATGCGGAATTGCACTAAGCTGTGCGCAGATATTGATAATTTTTTTGCGGATGGAGATAAGTCTTTAGAACGTTTAGCTAGAATGTATTATTATGTACAGCAAATTGAGTTTGAAATGTATAAGAGTAGGCCTACAGTTTATAGAGTTTTCAATAAACTATTCAGCAGGGGCGTAGAGGTGCTTCAGGCTGGAGTAACTGAACGCTTTAGAGCGGCGATTGTAGAGCTTAGACAAAAGGCTTTGATGAACAAAGGTCTCATTTCTCAGCCGAAGGGTAAAAATCTTATTACTCAAGTAGAATATGACCTAGAGTATTTGAAAAGAATTGAAAAGGAGAAAAAGGTGATTAAGGTTACTAAGCCAACAATCAAGCCTACAGCTCCTGCTAAGCCAGCACCAGCCAAGACGGTTTCTAACCAGCCAAAACCAACAGCTTCAAAGCCAGTCTCCGCTACTAAGCCAACAACGAAGCCTACAAATTCAAAGACCGTGCTTCCTAATAAGAAACAAACTAGCTCTACTGAAAAACCGAAAGGGACAACCCCCAAAAAAGCTATGGAACCAGTGAAAAAACAAGAAGCTTCTAAAACGACGTCGACGAAAAAGAAAGTAAAATAGTTTTCTATAATTTTTATTGTAAAATCAAGAAAAACAATGTATAATATTTATTGTCCATAAAGAGAAGATGAGAGACAAGCTCTGTGACTCTTCAGCAACCTTTTAAGTAAGGTGCTAATGCTTGTATGATGGTGTATAAAAGTAGTATAATAAGCCATCATTGCCGATGGCTTTTATTCTTAGAGGAAAGGTGGGAAAGTATGATAGCAAGCATTGTTGTGGATATTCT
Organism: uncultured Mollicutes bacterium; assembly: GCA_900540705.1. Lineage (GTDB taxonomy): Bacteria > Bacillota_I > Bacilli_A > Acholeplasmatales > Anaeroplasmataceae > Pelethenecus. The sequence goes on along the minus strand of UQGR01000005.1, from coordinate 33,883 downwards.
TGCAAAACAAGTGAATCGGAGCTTTGACTATCTAGTTCCCCCACATTTAGAAGGAATTCTTCGGGTTGGATATCGGGTTCGGGTTTTGTTTGGAAATCGAACAGTTATGGGTTTTGTTGTTGAACTCAAGACTTCAACAGCTTTTAAAAAGAAGTTAAAGGAAATCAGTGATATTGTGGATGTCTATCCTGTGTTAAATGAGGAGTTCGTTGGACTTGCAAAAACAATAGCTGAACAAAATTTTTCTTATATTGCTTCAGCTCTCCAAACGATGATTCCTACCGCATTAAAAATTAAATATCAAAAGGTAGCGATAGCTAAAACGATACCTGAAGAGCTTAAGTCTATCTTTAATGGTCGTAAGGAGATTATTATTGACCATAGACCTTTAGAGGAACAGAAGCTTTTGTATGCAGCCTATGAACGTAAGGAGATAGAACTAGATACTCGACTTAAAAAAACGAGGAATGAAAAGACGATTACCTATGTGTATGTTTTAAAGGAGGATGGCATTCCCACCAGCAAGCAGGGAGAAAATCTTTTGAGATACTTGCTTGAACTAAATGAGCCTACTCCTGTTGATGTGCTTTTAGAGGATAGTGGTTACTCTAAGTCTGTTTTAAAAACCCTATTAGATAAGGGAATTGTTGGTAGCTTTAAAAAGGAAGTATTGACCCTTAAGGAGGAAGAAATTCCACCTATGGAGGAATACCCTTTAACGGAAGAACAGGAGAAATGCTTTAAGAGCTTACAGCTAGGTCAATCAAAAACATATCTCTTACATGGAGTAACGGGAAGTGGAAAGACTCTAGTTTACATTCGTTGGATAAAAGAGGTTTTAAACCAAGGAAAACAGGCATTGCTGCTGGTTCCAGAGATTGCCCTGACTCCGCAGATTACGTCCATCTTTAAATCCTTCTTTGGAAATGATGTGGCCATCCTGCATTCTAGGTTATCCATTACTGATAAATATAGTGCATGGAAAAGAGTCATCAACCATGAGGTGAATATTGTGATAGGTGCAAGATCAGCCATCTTTGCCCCATTAGACAATTTAGGAATAATCATTATCGATGAGGAGCATGAGTCTTCCTATATTCAGGATACAAATCCTAGGTATAATGCCTTGGATATTGCTGCCATCCGCAGTAAGACTCATTCCTGTCCCTTAGTGTTAGGCAGTGCTACTCCCAATGTGAGTGATTATTACAAGGCATTAGAGGGAGAGTATGCGCTTCTTTCTATGCCGAACCGGGCCAATCAGAAGCCAATGCCTAAAAAGAGGATTGTAGATATGACAGAAGAGCTGAAACAGGGGAATAAGTCGGTATTTTCTAAAGTACTAAAGGAAGAGCTTATTCATGTTTTTCAAAGAGGGGAACAAGCCATCCTATTTTTAAATCGGAGAGGACACTCCTCCTTTGTGATGTGTCGGAGCTGTGGAGAGGTGATTCAATGTCCGCACTGTGATGTATCTTTAACGTACCATGCTTACAACAACCTTTTGAAATGTCATCATTGTGGGTATAGTCGCCCTAATGTAGAACAATGCCCTTCCTGTGGAAGTGGTAAGATACGATTTGTCGGAAGTGGAACTGAGAAGGTGATGGAGGAACTTCAAAATCTTCTTCCAGAAGCTAGAGTTTTACGAGTGGATTTGGATACGACCTCTAGAGTTCAGGATTATGAAGAAACCTTCCGCAAATTTAAAAATCATGAGGCAGATATTCTAGTAGGAACACAGATGATTGCTAAGGGCTTAGATTTTGCAAATGTAACCTTAGTTGGAATTGTTAATGCAGATTTGGCGTTGCATTACCCTAGCTATTTAGCAAATATGACAGCCTATAATCTTATAGAACAAGTTTCCGGACGTGCTGGAAGAGGAGAACTGACAGGAGAGGTCATTGTCCAAACCTATAAGCCATCCCATTATGTGATACAAAGTGCTTTACATAATGATTATGAGGGCTTTGTAAAAAGAGAATTAGAGTATCGGCGAATTTCAAAGATGCCACCTTATTCTTTAGCTATTGAGGTTATGGTAGAATCTAAAAACTGTATCGCAGCAAAGGAAGAGGTCAATCGTATCGCCTATGCTTTAAGGAGTGTTGCCAAGCAAAGTGAAATCTTAGGACCAGCAGAAGGGTTACCTTTTAAGCTGAATGATGTATTTCGATTTACGATTCAGTTAAAAATAGTAGAGGATATTGTGTTGGATAAACTGAAAGAAATCTATCCAATATATCAGAATCATAAGGAAGTTAATCTAAAGATTGCGAGGATGTAGGAAATGAAAATAGTATTTATGGGAACTCCAGAATTTGCAGTCCCTATTTTAGAAGCCTTACATGAAAGGTATGAAGTCCAATTGGTTATCAGCCAACCCAATCGAATTCGAAAAAAAGGCCAATGGCTTGATACACCAGTCTGTGCTTGCGCAAAGAAGCTAGGATTACCTGTGCTTCAGCCAGAAAAAATAGGAACAGAGGTAGAAAGACTAAAAAGCTTAGGAGCTGACGTTTTAGTTACAGCGGCCTATGGCCAATATGTTCCATCCAAGGTTCTCAACCTATTTAAAAAAACTATGAATGTTCACGGGTCTCTGTTACCAGCTTATCGTGGAGGAGCTCCTATTCAGCGAGCCATTATGAATGGAGAGACTGAGACAGGAATCACGATTATAGAAATGGCTAAAGCGCTAGATTCTGGTAGGATGTATGCCAAAAGAGAATGTCCAATCTCAGATATGGACACAGCAACAGCGCTTTTTTCTAAGCTTTCTTATCTTGGAAGAGATTTGTTGTTGGAGGTAATAGAAGACATCTATGAGGGTAGACTACCTGGAGAGATACAGGAAGAAAAACTGGTCACTTATGCTCCGAATTTAACTGCAGCTGAGGAAATCATTGATTTTTGTAAGCCTGCCCGTGTTGTTGCAAGACAAATCAATGGCCTATCCTTAGACCCAGGAGCTACTTTAAAGGTCAATGATATTAGTCTTAAGGTGTTTAAGGCCCAGGTGGTTCCAAATTCTTTAGATTGTGCGCCAGGGACGATTTTGTCCTTGAAAAAGCAGGTTTTAATCAAAACCTTAGATGATGCAGTTTCCTTAGAACTGATTCTTGTTCCTGGGAAAAAAATGCTTCAGGCAAAGGATTTTGTCAATGGACAAAAAATATTGAAAGAGTTTGATGTCATTTCATGACGATTGTGATATAATATTTGTGCAATTTAGGAGGTGATATGAATGTCGCTAAAGAATAAAATAAAGAATAACAAATTTTTTAGTAATACCTTTGGCTTTGAAAGTGGCATTGATATCACAGACGATACTAAGGTTTTATATAGAAAAAACATTGTTATCAAAAATATTATTTTTATATCAAACCTCATCTTTACTTTAATGTTTGCGTTTCTATCCTTTGGAGAAAAATCAAACATAGTATTGACATTTATTTTATTTCCGGTGACCTTTTTGGTAAACTCAGGCTTAAAAAAAACAATCAATAAAAACCCAAATGACATTACTACACAGACGATTGCGAGTTATATTGCCTGTTTTTATATGTTCCTACTCTCCATTGTAATTTATTTCAAGCTGAAGTATGGTTCAATTGATTATTTGAAGGAATGTGGATATATTTTAATTTATTATTCTTTGGCAGTTTGTTCCTTTTATCAAAATAAAAAGCTTTTAAAAACGGTCTTTGAATGGGTATTGGCTTTAGTTACAATTCTCCATTTTACAGTGACCTATGAAATTATTTTTTCAGAGATGGCTTCTGATTTAGGGTTGTTTTTTAAAGAATTTTTTGTGAGTAATGCATTTAAGGATATCTTAATTCGAACAATTCTCCTTTGCGTATTTATGCTGGTGCTTTACGCGATTGTATCTATGAGCGGCTATATGCAAGAGGAAAGAAAAAAAGAATTGATGAAGCGCCGGGAGGTTCAAGAGGATTTCACCAATGTTGTAACCAAGATATTTGAGGTTACCCTTGATAATTCCTCTAGATCTGAGGAAGATAAGGAAAGTGTTCGTATTGTTTCAAAAATGGCCAAACGTTTAGCTGAGCTACTTTCTATGCCAGAAGAGGAATGTCAGGAGATAGAAAACTTTGCAAAGATACATATTGAAAGAAGTGTGAACTTTTTACCCGATGGTGCAAACGAGGATGAAAAATTTGCATTATTGCGTGAACAAACAAATTTAGGTAGTATTATCATTTCTAGACTACAGCTAGAAAGAAAATGTGAGCATATTATTCGTTCTACCTTTGAGGAATCCAACACTCAGGAATTTGTTTTAAGAATGAATCGGATTCAAAATGAAATTCAGGCTCAATTGATTTTAATTTGTGAGCTTTATGTGACGATGCGTAGTATAAAATCGTATAAAAAGGCCTACAATCATAAGCTTACGATGCAATATATGACAGAACAATTTAGTGTTTATTTTGATGGAAATGTCTTTGACCGTTTTGTAAGGTTCAAGGATGAATTTGAAAAAATATTTGATGGAAATGAAGGAGAAGAGTATGAATTATAATTATACAACAGAGGGCACTTGCTCTAAAAAGATTAGCTTTGAAATTGATGAGGCTGGCAAGCTTCATAATGTTAGCTTTGTTGGTGGATGTAATGGAAATTTAAAGGCTATTGGGCTCTTGGTTGAAGGTCAGGATGCCAAGAAAATGGCAGAGCTACTGGAAGGAAACCTTTGTGGAATGCGTCCAACCAGCTGTGCAGATCAGCTAGCAAAGGCAATAAAGGAGGTACTATAATGAGAAGATTTTTTACATCAGAGTCTGTCACAGAAGGACATCCTGATAAGATTGCGGATCAAATTTCAGATGCTATCCTAGATGATATTTTGTCTGCAGATCCAAATGCGAGAGTTGCCTGTGAGACGATTTGTACTACAGGTCTTGTGATGGTGTTTGGAGAAATCACAACAAATCATTATGTAGACCTTCAAAAAATAGTCCGTCAGACGGTAAGCGAGATTGGCTATACTAGAGGAAAGTATGGCTTTGATGCGGATAATCTTGCAGTTTTATCTGCAATTGATCCGCAGTCTCCAGATATCGCAATGGGAGTGGATGAAACTCAGGAGCACGAACAGGGAGCTGGTGATCAGGGAATCATGTTTGGATATGCGTGTGACGAGACAGAGGAATATATGCCACTAGCGATAACGCTTGCTCATAAGCTAGCAAAGCGCTTAACCGAGGTAAGAAAAAATAATATTTTGACATACTTGCGTCCGGATGGAAAAACTCAGGTTACTGTAGAATATGATGATATGGGAAAGCCTTGTCGTGTGGATACCGTATTAATTTCTACCCAGCATTCTCCTGAGGTGGATATGAAGGTACTAGCAAAGGATATTAAGCGAGAGGTTGCTGATGTAATCATTCCAAAAAATCTAGTAGATGAAAATACCAAATATCTGTTTAATCCTACGGGAAGATTTGTCGTTGGTGGTCCAGCAGGAGATTCTGGCTTGACGGGTCGTAAAATTATTGTGGATACCTATGGTGGGGCTGCCCCACATGGTGGTGGCTGTTTCTCAGGAAAGGATCCTTCCAAGGTAGACCGTAGCGCCTCTTATATGGCGCGTTATATTGCAAAGAATGTGGTAGCTGCTGGGATTGCTTCTAAATGCCAAATCCAGCTTTCCTATGCTATTGGAGTTGCTGAACCAACATCTATTTTGGTAGATACCTTTGGTACTGCCGTTGTAGATGAGCAAGCAATAGGAGAAGCGATTCGAAAAGTATTTCCTCTTACGCCAAAGGGCATTATTCAATGCTTAGATTTAAAGAGACCTATTTTCTTGCAAACTGCTGCCTATGGGCATTTTGGAAGAAATGATTTAGACTTGCCTTGGGAAAAAACCGATAAAGTTGAGGATTTAAAAAAGTTATTGCTATTATAATGTTGTTTTTTGTCTAAATTCAGTATATAATATATAGTATTAAGGGAATCAAATGGAGGAAGGACAAATGTTTTTAATGGAAACCGGAGTTGTCATTGGTCTTGTTGTGGCTGCAGTTGTTGTGTTATTAGTAATAGGCGTAATTGCCTGGGTTATATCAACTCGAAATAAGTTTATAAGAATGGAACAAGATGTTGAAAATTCTGAGTCTCGCATTGATGTTTACTTGACAAAGCGTTTTGATTTATTGACAAAGATGCTAGATACTACAAAGGGCTATGCTAAGCACGAAAAGGAAACGTTATCTCAGGTTATTGAAATGCGTAATCCAGGTGTGAATGCTTCCTTAAAAGAAAAGGCAGAATTTAATGAACAGATGTCTCAGGTTGCGAAGCAGTTGAGCTTTGTTGTTGAACGGTATCCAGATTTAAAGGCTGATAGAATGTTCAATAACCTTCAACAGTCTATTTCTGAGGTAGAGGAAAACCTTCAAGCGGCTAGAAGTAATTTTAATTCTAATGTTGCAAGCTTTAATAAGGCAATTCTTCAGTTCCCTGGCTCTTTAGTAGCTGGTTCAAGATTCACTAAAAAAGAATATTTTGAAGCAGAAGAAGCTAAAAAACAAGATGTCAAAATGGAATTTTAAATAAATTGATGCCTTACTCCTTATGGGTAAGGCTTTTCCTTTTTAGGAGGAGGAAACTATGGATTGTTATGAAAAGCTTAAAGAAATAATTACTAATAGTAAGCGAATTGTGGTGTTTACAGGGGCAGGCATCTCTGTGCCTTCTGGAATTCCAGATTTTCGTTCAGATCAAGGATTATACAATCAAAAGGATAGTCATTTTATTCGCCCTGAAGAAATTATATCTCATTCTTTTTTTATGAAAAATCCTAAATCCTTTTTTGAGTTCTATGGCTCAAAGATGGTATATCCTAATGCTTTACCAAACGAAGCTCACAAATTTTTTGCAAAACTACCCAATGTTTTGGCAATCGTTACTCAAAATATTGATAACCTACATCAGGAAGCAGGGAGTCCTTGTGTATATGAGCTTCACGGAAGTGTTAAACGAAATTATTGTATGAAATGTCATAAATATTTTGATATAAGGGACATCGATCCTACCATTCCTAATTATTGTTCCTGTGGGGGAATGATTAAGCCCGATGTAGTCCTATATGAGGAGCCTTTAGATATGCAGGTTGTCCAAAAGGCTGTGAAATGTATCGCTGAAGCAGATTGTTTGATTGTGGTGGGAACCTCTCTTGTCGTTTACCCTGCTGCCTCTTATCTACGATATTTTCAAGGGGAGAATTTAATTTTAATCAATAAAAGTGCTACTAGCTATGATTCCTTGGCAAGCTTAGTATTTAACGAGGATATCATTGAAGTAATCAAGAAGATAAAATAAAAAAGATAAGCGCCATAGTTTGGCGCTTTAATGCTATTTATAGTAAGCTATTTTATAGAAATATGGATAGCTAGCTATAACTTCACTTAGTCTTGTTTTTGTTGAGGCTGGATCATTTATAATGAAGTTAGCAGAAGATAGGGTGTTTCCACCAGTGAATCCTGTGACAAGAACCCAATGCTGCCCACCATCGGCTTTCTTTAATCCAACAGATACAGGCTTTCCTTGCTTTAGCTGATTGTATACTGTGGTTAAATAAGTGCTAGAGGTGGATGTAACATAGTTACTAGGCCAATATAGGCTTCCATCTGCAGTATAGCTATTCGTATTTCGAATGGTTGCAGGTGTTTTAGTTACCCCTGTTCTATAGGATTCACTCATGGCGATACAGGTTGTAAGACATCCAATTTCACGAATGGTTTGTCCTCTTGTACCTAGAGTTAAATTTGCCCATCTACTGTCATATTGCTTAAAGCTAACTACATTTAGCTTAATAGAATCATAGGTGTATGTACTCATTAGATAGTCGTTAGATACATAGCCTACCTTATTTCCTTCAAACAATACGTTAGACCAGGAGCCTTTGTCAGAAAGAACAATGACGGTATCGCCATCCTTGATTTTTTCAAACTGATAATAAGAAGTAGAAGGACCATATCTTACATTAAGGTTTGCTCCTCCAGTGTTTACCTTTCTTGCTTTACTTGAAACAATATTCACATAATCCTTATGTACATATCCGTAAGTATTTTCTAGATATTCCACATAATAGAAATCACCCTTTGTAGAAAGAACGGTTAGATAAGAATTGTCACCCACCTTTCCTATGATGCTTGAAGAAGTAGAATTACTTGCTCGCACGTTTAAATTACTTCCGCTCGTGTTTACGATTCCAGCCTGCCCTGATACTGTAGCTGCCTCTGCCTTAGGAAATATACTAAGACTAAAGACTGCTAAAAACATACCAAGTAGAATTAATAATCTTTTCATTTTATCTTCCTCCTACCCTCATTATAAAAAAAAGACCAACCTCTTGGGCTGGTAATATTTTACATCTATAAAACGAGATAGTTAAGCGCTTCTAAAATTTTTTTCTTCCAGGCTTGTTCCTGATGTAGAGCATTATCGTCAAAACAATAGTTTGCATCTTTTAAGATGCATTTTAATTCCAAGGCTATTTTTTTGCATTCCCCATTTAGTTCCTGTTCTCCTGCATAGATATATAGAAGCTTTTGATTTAATTTTTCTATTTCCTCAATTTCCTCTAGTTTTACTATAGGAGATATGAGAATTGCTCCCTTAAATAGCTCCTGCTTAGCTAAAGAAAGGGCAGTGAAAGCGGCAGTAGAGCATCCTAAAACATAAACATAGGAATTCATCCGATATCTTGTAGTAAGGTAGGGGTGAATAGAAGAGACAATAAAATTTGATAAAGTGGTATTTTGATATTCCTGTTCTCTTTTCTCTGGATTGCTAGCGGCGGCAATCCCTACATATATAGCGTCCTTTCCCTCTAAGGAAAGAATCTCAATGATTTCCTCAAATCCTAAGGAAGAACCTCTATAGGAATCTTCATCCTTAAAAGCATTTTGTCCATCGAGGATATAAATGACAGGATAGTATCTTCTTGTATTGTTATAATCCTTTGGCAAATGAATGGTTACCCGAATGGAACGATTGAGTGGGTAACAGTTAATTTTAAAGCCCTCTAGCATAGCACATCACCTTAACTACAATTATACTTTATTTTTCTTTTTTTTAAACAAAATAAAAATATTTGGCAAACAACTATTGACAGTGCCAATGCAAGGGTATATAATTAATGCTGTAAAACAATTGGAGGAAAATATATGAAAGAAAAAATGGAATTTAAAACAGAGACAAAACGTTTGCTTGATATGATGATCAATTCTATATATACGCATAAGGAGATTTTTTTAAGAGAATTGATTTCTAATGCGAGTGATGCTATTGATAAGCGTCATTATGTAGCACTTACAGATTCTTCTAAGGCTGCCGAAGCCTATGAGATATTAGTTGAGGCGGATAAGGATGAGAGAACTCTTACGATTTCTGATAATGGAATTGGTATGACAAGGGAGGAATTGGTCAACCATCTAGGTACTATTGCTAAAAGTGGAAGTAAGGAATTTTTAGAAAAAATTGAGAATGAGAAGACTCCTGATGTAGATATCATTGGTCAGTTTGGTGTTGGCTTTTATTCTGCGTTTATGGTGGCAAAGGAAATCAGCGTGTATACAAAATCTGTTGAGGATGGGAAAGCCCATGTCTTTACTTCTGAGGGGTTAGATTCTTATGATATAGATGAGTGCGAAAAGGACGATTATGGAACCAAAATTGTTATTAAGCTAAGAGATAATACAGAGGACATCCAGTATGACGAATTCCTAGAGGAGTATAGAATTAAGGAGCTCATTCGAAAGTATTCTGATTATGTAAGATATCCAATTAAAACCTGGGTTACTAAGTATGATGAAAAACCTGAGGATAGCAAGGATGATGAGGAAGAGCATACTCACCTAGAGCTTGAGACTGTAAACTCTATGCTTCCTATCTGGAAAAAGAATAAAAGCGAGGTTACAGATGAGGAGCTAAATACCTTCTATAAATCTAAGTTTATGGATTATCAGGATCCAATAACTACCATTCATATCAATGTAGAGGGTATGCTAACCTATAATGCTCTTGTATTTATTCCTAAAAAACCAATTTATGACTTTAACGATCGTAATGAGCGAGGATTACAGCTTTATACAAAGGGTGTATTCATTCTAGATAAATGCAAGGACTTAATTCCAGAGTATTTAAGATTTGTAAAGGGATTAGTAGATTCTGCAGATTTACCTTTGAATATTTCTAGAGAAATGCTTCAAGAGGATCGGTCAATTAAAAAGATTGCTACTAACGTTGAAAAGAAGATTTTGGCAGAGCTTGGACGCATGCTTAAAAATGATCGCGAAAAGTTTGAGGAGTTCTTTAATGATTATGGAATCAATCTGAAATACGGTCTATATGAGGATTATGGTGCTAAGAAGGAATCCTTAAAGGATTTAATCATTCTTGCTAGCTTAAATCAGGAAAAGAGAATTACCTTTGCAGAATATAAGGAGGCTATGGTAGAAGGTCAAAAGGAAATCTACTATGCTGTCGGCAAGGATAAGGATGCAGTTTTAAAGCTTCCACAGATGGATTTAATCAAAAATAAAGGCTATGATGTCTTAATTCTATCAGACGATGTGGATGAATTTATGCTTCAGGTATTGTCTGAGTATGATGGTGTTAAGTTTAAATCTATCAATCAAGGAGATTTAGATTTAATTGATGAGGAAGCAGCAAAGAAGATTGATGAGCTAAAGGAAGAAAAGAAGGATATTTTGGAGGATATGAAGAAGGCACTTCCAGAGTGTAAGGATGTTGTTTTCTCTAAGCGTTTAGTAGACGCTCCTTGTTGTTTAACTGCTGCTGAGGGATTATCCTTTGAAATGGAAAGAGTTCTTCAGGCTCAGCACCAAGGTAGAAGCATGAAGGCGGAGCGTATTTTAGAAATTAATCCAAACCATGCTGTGTTCCAGGCGATGGAGCAGGCTTATGCTGAGAATAAGGAAAATCTTCCTAAATATGCAAAGCTTTTATATACACAGGCCTTATTAATGGAAGGAATTTTACCAACAGATCCCCAAGAATTTTCAAATAGCTTGTGTGAGCTTATGGTAAATTCAGTAAAATAAAAAAGGGCATCACATGCCCTAATCTTAAGAGGATGTCAGCATCCTCTTTTTATTTGGCTTCATAGCCAGCTTCTGTAACAGCTTGAACTAGAGCCTCTTTAGAAACTCCTTCACAGGTTACCACTGCATTTTTTTGTTCTAAGGAAACAGTGACCTCATGAACGTCTGCAACACCCTGTAAAGCCTTTTCCACTCTTGCTTGGCAATGCTTACACATCATGCCTTCAATTTGAATCGTGTACTTTTCCATCTTCTTTTTTTCTCCTTTCTTTGTTGTCTTAAAGGTATTTAAACGTAGTGCGTTTGTAACTACAAATACGCTACTGAAACTCATTGCTAGTGCTGAAATCATAGGATTTAGTTTTATATGAAAAGCATAGTAGAATGTTCCTGCCGCAAAGAGAATTCCTATTGCATTATAGAAGAAAGCCCAAAATAGGTTACCCTTAATATTTCTTATGGTTCGTCGGCTCAATTGGATTGCGCTATAAACTGCATTTAAGGAATTAGATACCAAGATGATATCTGCTGCATCTAGGGCGATATCTGCACCTCTTCCTATGGCAATACCAATATCTGCACACATCAGGGCAGGGGCATCATTGACGCCATCACCAACCATAGCCACTTGCTTTCCTTTTGCCTGCTCCTCCTTTACAACCCTTTGCTTCTCATTTGGCATGACATCACTGATTACCCTTGTAATGCCGACCTCCTTTGCAATACTAGCAGCAGTAGAAGCATTATCCCCTGTGAGCATGATGACCTCTAGTCCTAGTTTCTGTAGCCTTTGAATTGCCTCTTTGGAATCCTCTTTTATTTTATCCTTTACGGTAAGAATTCCAATGAGCTTTTCCTTAGTGGCTAGAAAAAGAGGGGTCTTTGCTTGCTCACTTAAGCTTTGAATGAGTTTTTCTTTCTCTTCTAAATCAATAGACAAAGAAGAAATATATTTCTTGTTTCCTATATAATAGGTTATTCCTTGAATGTCCCCTTGAACACCTAATCCAGATAGGATTTCAAAATTTTCTATCTCATAAGCAGCAATACCCTTTTTGGTAGCCTCATTCATAATGGCTAGCGCTAAAGGATGTTCTGATTTTTGTTCGAGTGTATAAGCAATTTTAAGGATATCTTCCTCGGAAAAGGAAATGATGTCTGTTAATACAGGAGCTCCTTCGGTAATTGTTCCAGTCTTATCTAATATGATGGTTTTAAGGGAATGGGTTCTTTCTAAAATTTCCGCATTTTTAATCAACAAACCATTTCTAGCAGCTACCCCTGTTGCCACCATTATAGCTACTGGAGTAGCTAGACCTAATGCACAAGGACAGGCGATAACTAATACAGAAATTCCTATTCCGAAAGCAAAACTGACATTTTCTAAAAATGCAAATACGATAAAGCTTATGAGTGCAATCAACATGACGATAGGGACAAAGAAGAAGGAGATTTTATCAGCCAATTTAGAAATGGGGGCCTTTGAATTTGCTGCCTCTTCAACTAGCTTGATAATTGTATGAATGGTAGTATCTTCTCCAACCTTAGTAGCCTGAATCACGGTATACCCATTGGTTAATATTGTAGAAGAAATGACCTCTTCATCCTTTTCTTTGAATACAGGGATACTTTCTCCTGTAATATTGCTTTGATCAAAGGAGCCACTTCCCTCAACGATGATTCCATCTACTGGAGCCTGCATTCCTTTTTTGATTACAACGAAATCATTTTGTTTGACCTGCTCAACGAAAACCTCAGTCTCTTTTCCATCCTTTAAAAGGATTGCCGTTTTAGGAGCCAAATCCATCAGCTTTTGGATTGAGTCATTTGTTTTTTTCTTGGATTTTCCTTCTAAGTATTTACCGAAGGATACTAGGACAAGAATCATAGAGGCTGATTCTAAATATAAATCATGGACATAATGAGTAATCTCATTTCCTGCATTTAGCTGATAAGCCATTACATAGATGATATATATTCCGTAAACTAAGCTGGCAGAAGAGCCTAATGCAATCAAACTGTCCATATTCGGAGAAAGATGGAATAGCCTTTTAAAGCCGTTAATAAAATAATGACGATTCATGAAAACGACTGGGATGGTTAAAAGCAATTCTGTAATTGCTAAAATTAAAGGGTTATCCTCAAAAAATCTTGGAATAGGAATATACAGCATAGGTCCCATTGCCAAATAGAATACGATAGCTGCAAAGACTGCTGAAAGGATTAAGATTTTTCCCTTAGAGTCCATCTTTGGCTTTTCTTCCTTCTTTATATCCTCTGGGGAAAGGGCCTTATAGCCAGCCTTTTCCACTGCTAATACAATATCTGCTTCCTTAAGCGCCTGCTCATCAAAGGAAACATCCATAGAATTGGCTAGTAAATTCACATTACATTCCTGAATTCCCTCTAATTTTTCAACGGCATGTTGGACATGGCTTTGACAGGCAGAACAGGTCATGCCTTCAATTTTAAATTTTTTCTTCATTGTATCACCTACTGAAATCTTTTAAATAAATCAACTATTTCATCTAAAACCTTATCATTTCCATTTAATAGGTTATCCTTTACACAGGATTTCATGTGTTTTTCTAATAAGACATTTGCCAAAGATTTAATGGATTTATCTATGGCAGAAAGCTGAATCAATACATCATCACAATATCTATCATTTTCTATCATACTGGCAATTCCTCTCATTTGCCCTTCAATTCTATTAATTCTTGAAATGAGAATTTTTTTATCCTCCTCACTCCGTTCTGTCTTTTTCTCTTCACAACAATTCATGATATCACCTCACATTGATTATATACCCTATGGGGGTATATGTCAATTCTAAAAAATAAAATATGTATAGAAATTTAATGAATTCAAAAAATAAAATTGACAAATTCTTACAAAACGAGTATTATAATAATGCTTAAGGGAGTAGATCACCTTTTTTAAAGAGGCAGTAATTTTCACCAATCCGATGTAAATCTGGAAATTACCTAAGCATCAAGACTTAAGTATAGTTATAATACTATGCTTGTCTTGTCATCTTACAGAAGAAACAACAGGCATAGAGCCTGTTTTATTTTTTAGGAGGAAAGTATGTCAAAACTAAAGGAAATGTCTTTTTCAGAGTTAGACGTTAAAGAAACAGAAGCTATTTTACAAACTTCAGAAGCTGGATTAACTGAGGAAGAAGCTACCAATCGTTTCAACACAGTTGGGGCAAATGAATTGAAAGAAAAAGGTAGAAGGTCTTGGATTCGGATATTCTTAGGAGAATTGAATAATCCTATGATTTTTGTCCTGTTTGCGGCTATAGCTATCACAATGGGAGTTTCTGTCTATGAGACTATTCAAACGATTCGATCTGGAGATGCATTTAATTTTTTAACGACAGGAGATTGGCCAGATGTCATCATCATTTTAATTGTTATAGTGTTGAATGCTGTCATTGGCACAATCCAAGAAATTAAGGCGGAAGACTCCTTAGATGCACTCAAAAAAATGTCTAGTCCAGAGTCCAGCGTAGTTCGTGAGGGAAAAATAAAGAAGATCAAATCAAGCCTTCTTGTTCCAGGAGATGTAGTGATTTTAGAGGAAGGAGATACTGTTGGTGCAGACTTGCGTCTTATTGAAAGTGTAAACCTAAAGATAAATGAATCCTCCTTGACTGGAGAATCGGTTCCAGTAGAGAAGGATAGTAGTATAGTAGTAAAGAAAGCAGGTCTAGGAGATAAACTAAATTGCGCTTTCATGGCTACGACAGTCACCTATGGCAGGGGAAAAGGGATTGTGACTCAGACGGGGATGGACACCCAAATCGGTCAGATTGCCAGCTCCATTTCTGAAGCTGAGGTAGAAGACACACCTTTACAAAAGGTCTTGGCAAAGCTTTCTAAGGGTTTAGGGTTCTTGACCTTAGGAATTGTTTTGGCTGTTTTAATTGTCGATATCATTTGGATTTGTGTGGATGGCAAAGCTACAGAAATAGAAGCTTATTTAGAAGCCGTTTTAACCTCTATTTCCTTGGCAGTGGCTGCTATACCTGAAGGACTGCCAGCGGTTGTTACGATTGTTTTAGCTATTGGAGTACAGCGTATGGTCAGGGCAAACACGATTGTTCGTAAGCTGCCAAGTGTAGAAACCTTAGGAGCAGTTCGGGTAATATGCTCAGATAAAACGGGAACACTGACTCAAAATAAAATGACGGTAATAGAAGCGTATTTGCCAGGGCAATTCTTTAAATCAAAGGATTTTACTTCTGAAAATCAGAATGAACAGCTAAAGCTTCTTGCCAGAGGAATGAGTCTTTGCTCAAATGCAAGGGTAGATGATGGAGTCTATGGAGACCCAACAGAAATTGCCTTGGTTTATTTTGCCAATAGCTTTCAGCTATATAAGACTCAGCTAGAAAAGGAATTTCCTAGAGTAGATGAGCTTCCATTTGATAGTGTACGAAAGATGATGTCTACGAAGCATAAATCTGAAGAGGGGAATATCATTTATACTAAGGGAGCCTTAGATAGCATATTAAAAACCACCACTCACATTTTAGATAATGGCAAGCCTAGAGAAATTACGGCTTTTGACATTGAGAAAATTTATGAAGCCAATCAATACTTTTCAGATAAGGCTCTACGTGTTTTAGCTCTTGCCTATAGTCTTGAAGAAAAAATTACAGAACAGGGGCTTACCTTTGTTGGTTTAGTTGCAATGATTGATCCACCAAGGCCAGAGGCCGCTCAAGCCGTACAAAGGTTGAAAAAGGCAGGAATTACAACGGTTATGATTACAGGAGACCATAAGGATACTGCCTATGCAGTGGCAAAAGAGCTTGGAATTTGTACAGACAAGAATCAATGCTATACAGGGGCTCAAGTGGATGAAATGACTACAGAGGAGCTTGAAAAGACTTGTACATCTGCTAGAGTATTTGCTAGAGTATCTCCAGAAAATAAGGTGCAAATCGTAAAGGCCTTTCAAAAGCTAGGAAATATTTGTGCGATGACTGGGGATGGTGTCAATGATGCTCCTAGTTTAAAGTCAGCAGATATAGGAATTGCGATGGGAATTACGGGAACAGATGTCGCCAAGAGTGCAGCTGATATGATACTTACAGATGATAATTTTGCCTCTATTGAAAAGGCAGTAGAAGAGGGACGTGGTATCTTTTCTAATATCCGTAAAACCGTATTTTTTCTCCTTGGAAGTAATATTGCAGAGGTACTTGCCTTATTCATTTTAATATGTATAGGGCTTCCGTCTCCTTTAATTGCTATCCATTTATTATGGGTTAATCTAATAACAGATTCATTGCCAGCGATTGCTTTAGGTATGCAGCCAAAGGATCCTAAATGTATGGAAGAACATCCAAGAGATCCAAAGGAAAGCATCTTTGCTCATGGAGGGCTTGGACTTACTTTAGGATATGGAGCAGTAATTACAATTGCTGTATTACTTGCCTTCTTTTCTTGTGGATGGCTAAATGGAGCGTATTCTCTTGAATCCATTAAAGTATTGTATACCACAAATTCTAATATTCTTCATCAAGCTCAAACGATGGCTTTTACAACCTTAGCCTTTTGTGAGTTATTCCATATGATAGGAATGAGCAATGTCTCTCGGTCCTTTATTCATGTGTTTAAAGATAAAAACTGGATGTTATTCATAGCCTTTCTATTTGGAGTTGCATTGCAGCTGTTTGTCATAGAAACCCCAGGAGTAAGCGACGTGTTTTCAACCTTCAATTTAACTGTATGGGAATGGCTCGTTACAGCAGGCTTATCCATTTTACCTTTATTAGTCCATGAAACCATCGTTTTTATAAAGTGGATAAAAAGCAGAAAAACTGCATAGCTTTGGAATCTCCTCAAAAAAATGAGGAGATTTTTTGTAACCTAAATCATTGTAATGAAAATTAATTTTGTTTTGTGGAACGAAGGTAGTATTTAATTCTAAACTATACTACTTAGCAAACATAGCAGAACCAGAAAATTTAAGTGCGAAGGGGAATACGGATCCTGAGGATGCGAATCATATTTTAAAGTTTTATATAATGGATACGTTTGATAGATAAAAAAAGAAAATGAAATTATTTATACCGATGATGGTTTTCAATACTGGTCTGTTGACTAGAAATTTTCAAGATATTCTCTGTGTTTTTGTTAAGAATGATAAACAGGGTTAACCTTGGAAGCTTTACCGATTTTTGCTCTTTTTTCGTATTGTTCTATAACTTTCATCTTGTACTTTTCTGTTCGGGTGTCACTTGAATGTAAAGTGTAAGGTGAAAAAACTTCCGTTAACGGCAAAAACATTATGAATATTGCCGTTTAATCTATTGTTTTTTGCCGATATTTTGTTATAATAATTAGAGAGGTGTTATTACAATGAAATATTTGTCTGTAACCGAAACGGCAAGAAAATGGAATATATCGGAAAGAAGTGTTCGGAATTATTGTGCGTTGGGAAAGGTGGACGGCGCATTTTTAACGGGCAAGACTTGGAATATTCCCGAAGGTGCACAAAAACCCGATAGAGCGAATAAAAAAATAGAATTGCCAACTACTCTTTTGGAGGTGCTTTCTGCGGAAAAGAAAGCGAAGCTTTCGGGCGGTATTTATCATAAAGTACAAATCGAGTTAACGTACAATTCCAACCATATAGAAGGAAGCCGCTTAACGCACGATCAAACGCGTTACATTTTTGAAACAAACACAATTGGAATTGACGGCGGCACGGTTAAGGTTGACGACATTGTGGAAACGGCTAATCACTTTAAGTGTATTGATTTAATAATTGAGAACGCCAAAAAGCCTATCACGGAAAATTTTATAAAAGAATTACACCGCACGTTAAAGAGTGGCACAACGGACGCACGGCAGGATTGGTTTGCCGTTGGCGACTACAAGAAGTTGCCAAACACCGTCGGCGATATGTACACGACGCAGCCCGAGGAAGTTGCCCAAAAAATGAAAGAATTGCTTTTTGCATACAACGCAAAAAAAGAAAAAATGTTTGACGACCTTTTGGACTTTCATTACAAATTAGAATGCATCCATCCTTTCCAAGACGGCAATGGGCGCATTGGCAGGCTGCTACTTTTTAAAGAGTGCTTAAAATACAATATCGTGCCGTTTATTATTGACGAAGAACTTAAACTATTTTACTATCGTGGCTTAAAGGAATGGCAAAGCGAGCGTGGCTACCTGCGCGACACCTGTCTTATGGCACAAGATAAATTCAAGCTTTACCTTGACTATTTCAAGGTGCAATACGAAAAGGGCAACATTTAATAAAAAGAAGAAAAGGCATCTTGGGGTGCCTTTTCCTGTCTTTAAAAATCATTTACAAGTATTATCTTGCAATTAATTTACTATGATAATATTTTTTTCAATTATTTTCCCTTTCAAAATGTGACTTTTGTTTGTTTTACAAGATACTTAGAGCTAGTTATTGTAACGAAACAAAAGAAGCCATTGATAGGATAAGAAACGCAATCCTAAAACAATAGATAGAGTAGGGAATATTAAATTCAAACTTACCAATTTTAAGATTTTGTTATCTTTTATAGTTCATTATATTTATTTTTTATATATTGGTCAATTTCCTCTGCAACCTTTTTTGTAGCTGCAACAGCTTCTACGACGGTTCTAGCACCAGATACCACATCTCCAGCGGCATATACTCCTGGTCTTGTAGTAGCTCCTTTTTCTGATGCCTCAATAAGACCTTTTTGATTAGTGTCTATCTGCTTTGTGTTCTTAACAATATTCGTTTGGGCTCCTTGTCCAATGGCTATAATCACGGAAGAGCCTGGTATTTTATATGGATGCTCCGTATCGTTTTGGTAGGTGATACTTCCATCCTCATTTTCTATTTTTATTACGGGTTCAACAATGATACCATCTGCTTCAATTTTAATGGTATTTAGATAATAGTTCATCTTTACACCATCAACCTCGGCTAGCATAAGCTCCTCCTCCAAGGCTGTTACTTCCTCTCTGCCACGGAAGAAGATGATATCCACCTTAGCAGAAGTCTTTCTTAGGATTGTCCTTGCAGCATCCATTGCTACATTTCCTGCCCCAATAATGATGACATGATCCCCAAGATTATTGTAAGAGTCAGGATTTTTCAAAAAGTCGATTGCAAAATGAACATTCCCTAGGGTTTCTCCAGGAATTCTAAGTCGGTTTGGCTTCCATACGCCTGTTCCTATGAATATGGCATCATATCCATCCTCAAACATATCATCAATGGTAACCGTAGGACCTATTAATGTATTTGGTCTAAAACGAATGCCTAAATCATTCATTCGGTTCAATAGCTTGTCTAAAAGAGATTTTGGAAGACGAAATTCAGGAATTCCATAGCGTAATACTCCACCAATTTTATCCTTAGAATCAATGATGGTTACTTCATATCCCTTTTCTGCCAAAATGAAAGCAAGCGTAAGCCCAGCTGGACCAGCACCAATGATTCCAACGAGATGTCCGTTTTTCTTTTCTCCTTTCAATTTAGCTTTTTCTAGATAGAAGGTGGAAATGTAATTTTCTACCTCAAAAAACTTAATAGGAGTGTTTTTATGATTTAAAACACAATGTCCCATACAATTTTTTTCATGGGGACAAATTAAAGAACAAAGCGCTGATAAAGGATTATTGTTAAATAATAGCTCCCCAGCCTCCTCCATTTTTCCATCTAAAAACATCTGCATAATGGTAGGGATTTCTGTTTTTACAGGACATCCTTCCTTACATAATGGTCTTTTACATTTTAAACAACGTTGTGCTTCTGATATAATTTCACTCAACTCATCTCACCTCATGTTTCAATTATAGCATTTTTTCAAAAAATTGAAAGCGTTTTATTTATTTTATAGTAACATTTGTGTTACAATGAAGATATGAAAAAAAATATTTTAGTTTTTAAGGCTGAAGAAAATAGCTCTTTAGCGGAAGTGATAAAAAAGAATGTATCCAAACGATTTTACAAGCATTTAAAATTTATTGAGGCTGAATTTTGGATTAGAGGAGAACAAAAAAAATTATTTGAGAAAGTGAATGCTGGAGAAGAAATAGAGGTTCATTATATAGAAAAGACTAAAGAAAATAAATGGCCTATCTCTTTAAAAACTCCTAGGATTATTTTTGAAAATGAGCATTATGCGATTATTGATAAGGAGCCAAATCTTTTGACTATTCCCATTCAAGCAAATCCTACAAGCTTGTATCAACAGCTTGTTGCTTACTTTAAATCGACAGATATTCATATATTGAATCGGTTAGACCGAGAGACGAGTGGCTTACTAGTTGTAGCGAAGGATCGGTATAGTGCAAGTCTGTTAGAGCCTCCCCATCAGCATATAGTGAGAAAATATTTATGCTTAGTGGAAGGAATTTTAGAGCAAGGTGGTAGAATCGAAAATTATATCGCTAAATGCTTGGATTCCAATAAAAGATATGTTTCGTCTAGTAAGGAAGGAAAGCTGGCAATTAGTCACTATTGGGTTGTTAAAGCTTTTGAGGATACAACTCTTTTAGAATTTCAACTTGAAACAGGTAGAACTCATCAAATTCGAGTGCATGCAAGTTCTATAGGACATCCAATAGTTGGAGATAAGCTTTATGGAAGTAAGGTAGATGGAAACCTATGCTTAACGAGCTATTATGTAGAATTTGAAGACCCATATACAAAAGAAAAAATTAGTAGACGAATAAAGGAGGCGTGGTAGAGCATGGAAGAGGAAAAGAAAAAGAAGCTACGTATTATCCGCATAACAATTCAAGTTATTTTGCTTGTCGTTCTTATAGGAATTTGTATTTATGCTATGATTCAGTTATATCCGATTTTTGAACGGGTACAGAAGGATGAGGAATACCGGAATTACATTATTGAGCAGTTAAACTCCTTTGGTAGCTTTAGCTGGATTATTCTTATGCTTTTACAGGTGGTTCAAACTGTATTAGCAATTATTCCTGCAGGGCCAGTCGTCATTGTGACGGGGATGATGTATCACCCTGCCTTAGCTGTCATTATTTGCTTGGTTGGACAGACCTTAGGTGCTTTGGTGGTCATTGGATTAGTTAAGCTTTTTGGGTATAGCTTTCTTGCTTTATTTATTGATCCAGAGCAACCCAAAAAATTCAAACTATTACAGGATGGAAAGCGCTGTGGTGTATTGATGTTTTCTTATTTACTGATTCCTTTTTTACCAAAGGACCCTATCGCTTTTATCGTTCCTTTTACCAAAGTAAAGGTAAGATGGTTTATCCTAATCAATATAATTGCCCGTACTCCTATGACGATTGTTTCAGTTCTATTTGGAAATACCCTTATTACCGGAAACTTTACAGTGGGAATCATTATTGGCTGCTTAAGTGCGGTTGTTGCTGGCTTATGCTTTATTTTTAATAAAAAAATTGTGGCCTTCATTGATAAAATTACTACGAAAAAAACTCTAGAAGAAAGCGAATAAAATTTAAGGATTTAGCTCATACTATTTTTGAAAGGAAGAAATAGTATGACGAATGTAAATTGTAATGTGAAGATGTGTGGTTATAACGAAAACTGCAAGTGTGCTAAGAAGCATATTGACGTTGAAGGATTATTTGCCAAAAGTAAAATAGGAACCTTTTGTCAAAGCTTTAAAAATCCACATAATTCAGATATTTTAGTTTCTGAAATGGCAAAGGAAATGTCTCCAGAGCCATCTACGGTAAAGGTATTATGTAGTGCCAATTATTGTATCCATAATGAGAACAATGAATGTGTAGCAAAAACCATTGTAATTGGTAATGAAAATGCTAATTATCGTAGCGAAACAGAATGCGACAGCTTTAAAGCTCGTTAATTAGTTCTTTTAAATCAAAATCAAATAGCTCTGGATGAAATTGAATGCCATAGATTTCTAAAGATTTATGACGAATGATTTCTATTTCGTTGTCAAAGCTTCTTGCTAAAACGACGAGATCCTCAGCTAAAACGTCAATGCTTTGATGATGAAAGGAATTCACCAAAAAGAGTTTATTTTTAAATCGAATGAAGTGATTTTCATTGCTGTGATGTAAAATATGCTGTTTGAGTGTGCCACCTAAAAATACATTGATACTTTGAATGCCTCTACAAATCCCAAGTAGAGGTTTTTTGTTTTTTATGGCATAGGCTATAATTTTTTTATCTAGTAAATCCATCTCTTCGCTTACATTGAAGCAAGCGTAGGATTCCTGACCATAGTATTTAGCATCTATATCATTCCCTCCTGGAAGTAAAAACCCATCAAAGGAATCTAGGGGTGTTTCTAGAGTAATACAATCATAGGATAGATTGTATTTTTTTAGTAGCATGATATAGCTTTTATGAATAAAGTAGTCTAAATTGTTTTCTCGAATTGCAATTCCAATCTTCATAGTCTCACCAAGATAAGTATATTGTTTTTAAAGTTGTTTTATGAGATAATAAATCAGGTGATTTAGGATGATAGAAGAAGTGAAAAATCAATTGAAAAGCCTGGCGACAGACAATATTTTAAAATATAACCAACGCTTAATACCTAATACTCTACCTGTATATGGCGTTAAAATTCCACTTTTAAGAGGGCTTGCCAAAAAGGTAAATCAAGGAGATTTTCGTTTGTTTTTAAAGGAATGTGATGATTCCTCCTTTGAACTTCAAATGCTAGAAGGGTATGTGATTGCCTCTGCAAAGATGCCGTTAGAGGAAAGACTTACCTATTTAAAGGCTTTTGTTCCAAAGATTCAGGACTGGGCAGTCTGTGATGGACTCGTATCTTCCCTCAAGACTACGAAGCAATACAAGGATGAAATGCTGAATTTTATAGCATTATTTAAAGACAGTAAAAATGAGTTTGAGGTAAGATTTGTAGCTGTTATGCTGATGTGCTATTATTTAGAGGATACCTATGTAGATACAGCTTATGCCTGGATTCAAGAGCTTTACGCAAAAGAATATTATGCCAAAATGGGTATTGCTTGGTTTATCGCAACTCTTATGATTCAATATCCTGACTTAGCAAAAGCTTATTTAGCAGATTCTAAACATGATCCTTTTATAATTTCAAAATCTATCAGCAAGATTAGAGAATCATATCGAATACCGCAGCAAATAAAAGACGAAGTTTTGTTTTATAAAAAATAGTAATTTTAGAAAAAAATACAAAAAATCGTTGAAAAAAGTAAATAACGTTTTGAAAAACATTGAAAACATGATATAATTAATTTATATTTAGTTTTGAGAAAGGTAAAGGATAATTCTATGGATAAAAAACTAGCAAAAAAAATTATTTTAGAATGTCTGACCACTGGTGGAGATTATGCTGAAATCTTTTTAGAGGATACAGTAAAAAATTCTATTCGTATGGTGGCAGACCAAATAGAAGATGTGAATGCAAATCATCTTTATGGAGCTGCAATCCGTATTTTAAAGGATAATGCAGAGGTATATGGTTACACAAATGATGTAAGTGAGAAGGGGCTATTAAAGCTTGCCAAGGAATTGAGAACAGCATATCATAGTGAGGTCTTGATTCATGATTTTGAATTTACAGATTGTGAAGTAGGGAATACAACTTCTTTTAAGGTCCTTTCTAAGGATATTCCTAATTCTAAGAAAGTGAAATATTTAGAGACTTGTACTAAAACAATGAAAGCTTATAGTCCTAAGGTGGTTCAGGCTGTTAGTACCTTTGTGGATGAAACACAAATTGTGACGATTGCCACGAGCAAGGGTGTTTATAAGACGGATGTTAGAAATCATCAGCGTGTAGCTGCTGTAGCAGTGGCAAGTGATGGTAAGGATATGCAGCAGGCATCTAACTCTTATGGTGGAAATTTTGATATTTCTAACTTTGAGGCCTTTGATTTTGTGCCATTTGCTACAGAAGTTGCGAAAGCAGCTGTAGAAAGCTTGGATGCAGAAGAAATGGTTGGTGGAGTATATGATGTTGTAATTCACAATGCCTTTGGAGGAGTAATCTTCCATGAAGCCTGTGGACACTCTTTAGAAGCAACCAGCGTTGCTAAGGGAATGTCTGTGTTCTGTGGTAAGCTTGGCCAAAAGATTGCTGCTGACTGTGTGACAGCCATTGATGATGGAACGATTGCCAATGAGTGGGGAAGTGCAAATATAGATGATGAGGGAAATCCTACTCGTAAAAATGTGTTAATAGAGAATGGTATCTTAAAAAGCTATATGGTTGATATGCGAAATGGTAGAAGAATGAACGCACAGCCTACAGGCTCTACGAGACGTCAAAGCTATCGTTATTCTCCAACCTCTCGAATGACAAATACCTATATTGCCAATGGAACGAGTACCTTAGAGGAAATTATAGCAAATACCAAATATGGTCTATTTGCCAAAACTATGGCAGGTGGTTCTGTTAGTCCTGCAACGGGAGAATTTAATTTCTCTGTTGGTGAGGCTTTTATGATTGAAGATGGCAAGCTTACAAAGCGAATTAAGGGCGCAACCTTAATAGGAAATGGAAAGGATACTTTGTTAAATATCGATATGGTAGCAAACAATCAATCCTTTGGATATGGCATGTGTGGCTCCTCCTCTGGTAGTATTCCAGCCTGTGTTGGACAGCCTACAATTCGAGTTAAAAATATGACAGTTGGTGGAAACGGAGGGAACAAATAATGAATTTTGAGAAATTAAAAAAAGCTGCTTATAAGGCAGGTATAGAAGAAATAGAGGCCTATTCAGTTTATAACCATGGAATAGAGATTAGTTCCTTTAATGAAAATATTGAAAATAATACTTCCTTTGAAACGAGAGTTCTAGCAGTTCGTGGTGTATATCAAAATCAGATTGTCACTATTTATGAAGAAAATGATGATGATGCAATGATTCCTTCCTTGATTGAAAGAATTAAGGATAACTGTTCTGTGAAAAATCAAAAAGATCCTTTCTTCATCTATGCAGGAGATAAGGAATATCCAAAGCTAGTAGAAAAGAAAAATGACTTTTCAGAGTATACTTTGGATGATAAAGCGAATTTATGCTTAAAGCTGGCTAACCTTTTGAAACAGAAGAGTGAGTATGTATCAAAAAGTGAAATTGGCTATTCTGAAATGGAAACAAAGACCACTATAGAAAATTCTAATGGATTAAGTGTAAGTAGACATTCACAAACCGCATTACTCTATGCAGAGGTGATTTGTGAAAAGGATGGAGAAACAAAAACTGGCTTTGATTATCTTCGTCTTACAAATATCAAGAATGCTGATTTAAATCAATTTGCAGAAGAGCTTGTAAAGGAAGCAGTGGATTCCTTTGGGGCAGAAAGTATCCCTTCAGGAACATATCAAGTGGTTTTAGATAAAAAGGTAGTAAGCAATCTTTTAGAAGCATTTTCTAATATTTTCTCTGCAGAAGCAGTGTTAAAAAATATGTCTTTTTTGAAGGATAAGCTAGGTCAAAAGATTTTTGGAGAAAATATTACATTGATTGATGATCCTTTATTCTTAGAGGCTCCAAGTCAGGATTCCTTTGATGATGAGGGAGTGGCTAGCTATACGAAATCCATCGTAGAGCAGGGAGTCCTAAAAACTTATCTTCATAATTTAAAAACAGCTGCAATGATGCAGACTAAGTCCACAGCCAATGGCTATAAATCAGGTGTAAATACAAGTGTCAGTGTTGCCCCATCTAACCTTTATTTAAAGGCAGGAGATACTTCCTTAGAAGAGATATTTGAAAAGATAGGAAATGGTGTTTACATTACAGGTGTTCAAGGACTGCATGCAGGATTAAATCCAATTAGTGGCTCCTTTAATCTTCAATCTAATGGCTTTTTAATTGAAAATGGAAAAAAGACTAAGCCAGTAACTTTAATCATTGTATCTGGCACCCTACAGGATATGCTGAATAATGTAAGCTTTGTAGGAAATGATTTTGAGTTTAAACGTGGAGTAGGAGCTCCAAGCTTGGCCGTTCAGGCACTAGCAATTTCAGGAAAATAAAAGAGGAATTAAAATGAATTTAAAAAAAGTAAGAGTGTCATATAGTTATATAGGAAACTTTTTAAATTTACTATTACAAAATGAACAAAGAATCAAGAATATGTTATTAGATTATGAAATACAGTCTAAATTAGATACTTTACCAAATGGAGTAGAAGTTAAAAATTTATTGTTTAGTAAAGGAAATCTAAGAATAAGATTTACTCCAGTACGGGTAGATTATGAATATTCTCTCACCGCTCCTAATACAAATAGCTTAGATATTTTTGAATCTGCTTATGCTTTTTTCAAACTATTAAATGAAATATTCCCGGATATAGCAGGAGGAAGAATTGCAATTTTATCACAGTCCTTTATTGATAATACAAATAATAAAGCAATAGAAGAGTTTACGGGAAAAATGGGCTTTTCCTCCTCCTTTGGTCCATGTAATGAATTGTCTTTTAAATTCAATACTCCAAAAGTGGCATTTGAGGATTTGAATGCAGTAGTTAACGTGGATATGGGAACCGCCAAGAACAATGCTAGTAAGGAAGAAATTAAGGTTTTATTGCTTACGATAGATGTGAATACAAAGGCTGAACAAACGGCTGCAAGATTTAACCCAGGCAATTTTAAAACAGATTTTAAGGATCTATACAGTTTAATAGAAGAACGTACTGCCGAATTAGAAAGATATTAGGCAAAAGAAAAGGCTCCTATGCAAAGGAGCCAATTTTTTATTTATTTTACAATTGTTCCAAATACTTGACCAGCTAATGCACCAGCATTGGCTTCATCTGTATCCACATGCATTGCAAGAGCGTAGGTTGGAGAAACACGGATTACTGTATCACCAAAGATTAAGGATCTTCCTGTTTCATTAGAAACCTTTACATTGACAATTTGACCATTCTTAACACCAAATTCTTCAGCATCTGTTGGAGTCATATGAACATGACGCTTTGCAACAATCACGCCTTCAGTCAACTCAACCTCTCCTGCAGGACCTACAAGCTTGCAGGCAGCAGACCCAGCTACATCTCCAGATTCTCTAATAGGAGCAGTGATTCCTAGGGTACGTGCATCAGATAAGGATACCTCTACTTGATCCTGACTTCTTTCTGGTCCTAGGATAGAACAATTTAATTCACCCTTTGGACCAACAACCTTCACCTTTTGATTAGAAGCGAATTGTCCAGGCTGAGATAGCATCTTTTTAATTTCTAAGGTTGCACCATCACCAAATAGCTTTAGTAAAGTTGCTTTAGTAACATGCACATGTCTAGCACTTGTTTCAATAATAAATTCTTTCATAAATATTAATCCTTTCAAATTATTATTTTTACTTCTCTATTATACCATAATATTTAAAAATGCGTATCCTTTTTTTATTTTTTCTTATATTCGCTTAAGTTTGGTGAAATCCTCGTTGTAATGTTTAAAAAAGAGCTTTTGGAGAAAATACATATAAGGTAAACCTAAATTCGTTTCTAAAAGTGAATTTACAATAATCGTTTTTAAGCTGGCTTCATTTAAAGGTCGAATTCCATTGATGAGTAAAGAAAATTCCCAGGCAAACTGTACAGATATTCCTATGAGAAGTAAATGGAATAAGTTGATTTTGGCTTGTTTAGTGAAGATATTATATAAAATAACTATAAAGTAGCCAATTAAAAGTAGAATTCCCATAAAGAAATGGTATTGACCAGTTGTCCGATAAGTCATCACCGGATTAGAGGTATCTATAGAGGCTATAGATGGTGCAATAAGCCACCAAAGAATGATGAGTAGCAGCCACTCTTTTAAATATTTATCCCTTTTTAAAGCGAGCCATATAAAGGCAAAGTTGGTTATTCCATAAGACATACTCATCCATAGCAGTACCCAAAAGGTAATAGCTTCACTTTGATTTCCTTGGTAGGTGATGATGCGGCTATGACTGATGAGATGGAAGTAGCCATAATCTACAATAAAATATAAGATGCCACCAAGTAAAGACCATAGAAGAGTAGCATATCTTTTTTTAACTATTAACAATATACAAAAGAAAGCTATAAAAATACTATCTAAAACAATATAGGTTAAAGAAAAATTTCTAGTTGGTGTAATTTCAGTAAGAATATTCAGCATATACAAGCCTCCTGTTTAACCTAAATTATACACGAATTCTTAGTAAAATTAAATGACTCTATTGTAATTTTGCTATTTTTAGTATAGTATGGATTCAGAAGGTGATTGTATGTTTTATAATATTCTGGCTATTATCATAGGAATATTTTTAATATTAAATTTGATTTTTACATTTGCAAGTAAGAAAAAAGAGAGATTATCCATTCTACTTATCAATCTATTTGCTAGTCTTTGTTTTTTGGGAATGGGAATTGGCGGATTTTTTGTTCCAAAGGATTATGAATATGTGACTACCCTTATTTTACTAGTTTTATCTGTATTTTATCTTGTGTTTTTCTTTGTACAATCAAAAAAAAGCAAGAAGTCCCAGAAGACTAAATAATAATCTAGATCCTAGAAATTTGGAATACCTTAATTGTTTAGTGATGGATAAGATTTGGAGATGGACAGATATTCCTAAGAATCCTAAGGCACTTAGAACAATCCAAGGATTGTTGGTGGCGTTTAAGCCACCTAATATTTCTAAATAAGGATATAGAAGAAAATTTTCTGGTAATAAGATTCGTATGAGTACGCGGAATATAATTAAAATTCCTAAAATATTTAAAAGAATATCTGTATTTTTTTTGATAGAAGAAAAGAAAATCTGGATATAATCCTTAGTAGGGTCAGCATTTAAAACGCTGGTCTTTTCTTTTTTTTGAAAGCATTTCATCCAAAGAAAACTTAATATAAGAAAAATGGAATAATATAAAATGATAGAAAATTGCAACATATTTAAAATTAAGCAGGTATAGGGAAGAGACAGTGTTGAAAATGCACATATTAAATTTTCATATTCTGAAAAAGAAAGCGATTCATGACACTGTACAGGATGAAATCAACCGTTATGCGATTAAGACAGCAGGAGACAAGAGTCCGGTTTCTCTGATGTCCGGAGGAAATCAGCAGAAGCTTCTTGTTGCAAGAGAGATTGGTGGAGATCCGGTTCTTCTTGTAGCGGTATACCCATCCCGTGGATTGGATATGGGAGCAGCCGAGGCCATTCACGAGATTCTCCTTGAGCAATGTAAGAAAGGTGTAGCAGTACTTCTGATCTCAGAGGAACTGGATGAGTTATTCCAGATGTCAGACCGGATCGGAGTTCTCTGTTCAGGTGAGATGATGGCAGTGCTTGACCGCAATGAAGCAGATTACGATACAATAGGAAGGCTTATGTCAGGTGAACGTTATGAAAAATAAAATACGACTTGAAAAAAGAGAAAATGTCGGAATGCTTCGTATCGTGCTGACATCCATCTTATTTACGATACTTGCATTTGCATTTTGTGGAATCATCATTGCTTTTGTAGGATTTAATCCGCTGCAAGTATACAGTAAGATGCTCACGAAAGTGTTCCTTTCAGGAAAAGGAATCCGTAAGATGATCAATGCCAGTCTGCCACTGATGTTCTGTGGACTTGGCGTGGCACTGACATTTAAGATGAATCTGAATAATATCGGAGCGGAAGGACAGTATGCGATGGGAGCCATTTTCGGAGGTGTGTTCGTACTGTTTGGACCAAAGGTGGAAGGAATTGCGGGAAGTATCATTCTTGCCGTATGCTGCTTCCTTGGAGGAGCATTCTGGGCATTGCTTGCTGCTATTCCAAAAGCATATTGGGATGTTAACGAAAGCATTACAACATTGATGCTGAATTACATTGCATTGATCATTCTGAGTTATCTGGTACTCGGACCTTGGAAAATGCCTGGACAGAATGTGGGACAGACAAAAAGAATTCCATCCGGACTTGAAATTCCGGAACTTGGAGAAAGTGGCATCAGTGCCGGAATTATCCTGGGTTTGATTGTAGCTGTTCTCATTTTCCTTGCGTATAAATATACAACGGATGGTTATCAGTTGTCGGTAATTCGAAGCAGTGTGAATTCTGCACGTTATGCAGGAATTAATATTAAAAGAAATATTATTCTTGCACTTGTAATCAGTGGTGGTCTTGCAGGACTGGCTGGGTATGTACAGTATGCAGGAGTGACACACCGTATTATTGAGCAGATGCCAAATAATGCAGGTTATACGGGAATTGTTATTGCATATCTCAGTCGTCTGAATCCTCTGGTTGTTGTGATTGTATCAATTCTTTTTGCAGGACTTCAGAACAGCAGTGCTACGGTGCAGGTGCTTGGAGTTCCGGCGCAGATTGCAACTATGATTCAGGGAGCAGTTATGATTTTTGTCATTGCAGGAGATTTCTTCCAGCGTTATAAAATTGTAAGAAATCAGGAGGTGAAGGCATGATAGCATTAATTATTTCACTTTGCTCGGGCGCATTGGTTTATGCAGTATCTGTAATGTATGCAGGAATCGGGGAAACATTCTCCGAGAGAGCAGGAATTATGAACCTGGGAGTCGAAGGTGTCATGCTGATGGGAGCTGTCAGTGGATACATTACAGCAGTAAAGACACAGAACCTTGCATTATCCTTCCTGGTTGTTCTTCTTACAGGAGCAATCCTGGGACTGGTTTTCGCGTTTCTGACAGTTACACTCCAGTCCGATCAGACCGTATGCGGTATGGCAATGCTGATCTTCGGAACAGGACTGAGTGGATTTATAGGAAAAGATGTTGCCGGTGTGGCAGCGAAGTTTGAGAAGTTTGCAATTCCATTGCTCTCAAAGATTCCGGTGCTCGGAGATATTTTCTTCAAGCAGTGCCTGCTCACTTATGCGATGTATTTTATTGTTCCATTATCTGTATTCTATATTTACAGAACAAGATATGGATTAAAGCTTCGTGCTCTGGGAGAGAACCCGGCAGTGCTTGATGCAGCGGGAGAAAATGTATTTGCCATGAGATATGGATATATTATCTTCGGGTGCATGATGATGGCAGTCAGCGGTGCTTGTGTTTCCCTTGCAAATACAAATTTCTGGAACAGTGGAATGACAGCCGGAAAAGGATGGATCGCATTTGCATTGGTTGCATTTTCATCCTGGAATCCATTGGTTCTGACAGGGGGAGCATTACTCTTCGGATTCATTAGTTGTCTGGGAAGTAATCTGCAGATTTATCTTCCGTCCGTACCGACAGAATTCTACAGTGCTCTTCCATATGTGGCAACAGTGATTGTATTTATCCTGTCCACAGGAAATTTCAGGAAGAAACATACCGCAGAACCGGCAGCACTTGCCAAGCCATATGACCGTGAGAGCAGATAAAATAGTTTCTATTCACAATGCATTGTGAGCGATATAGAAAACAGCAGTTTATTAGTTTCAAATATTTTAGGAGGATGTAATGAAAAAGAAAATCGTAAGTATGTTAATGGTAACAGCGTTGGTAGCAAGCCTGACAGCAGGATGTGGATCTTCTGCAGGAGATGGTGAGAAAGCAGATGCAAAGAAAGAAAAGAAAGATGTATCTGAGCTTATCATCGGCGAGATGGAGTATTCAGTTGTAGAAGATGGTGGATGGGCACAGTCTATGCATGAAGGTCTTGTAAAGGCATGTGAGAATGTCGGAATTGATACAAAGACAAATCTGATCACAATGGAAGAGATTTCAGAAGAGGATACTTCTCTGATTGAGTCTACAGTAGAAGAGCTTGTTGATGAAGGTGCAGACATTATCTTCGGATGTTCTGCAGGATATGCAGCAATCCTCTCTGAACTTCAGGAAGAGTATCCGGACGTTGTTTTCGCACAGCAGGGAAATGATGTTTATGACAATATTATTGAATTCCAGATTCGTGGATATGAGGGAGATTTCCTGACAGGTTACTTAAGTGCACTGATGAATGAAGGTTCCAATCAGTTAGGTTTCTGTGCAAGTATGGATGAGGCTTCTGTACGTACAGCAATCAACTCTTATGCACTTGGAGCTAAATATGCGAATCCGGATGCGACTGTTCAGGTACTTTGGGCAGACAGCTGGTATGATCTTGACATTGAGTCCCAGAATGCAAAGACTCTGATCGACAATGGAATCAAATACATGGGTATGGAGGCCTCTTCACCGGCAGTTCCGCAGACATGTGAAGAGAATGGGGCATTTTGTGTAGGTTACAATGTAGATATGCAGGCATCTGCACCGAAAGCAGTTCTTACATCTTTTGTATGGAACTGGGCACCAATTTTTGAAGATATCATGAAGAAGACAGCAGACGGAACAGTAGACATCTCTGCAAACTATTATGAAGGTGGAGAATGTGCGGCACTTGCTCCGTTCAACAAAGATCTTGTACCACAGGATGTTCAGGACAAGGTAAATGAACTTCGTGAGAAGATCAACAGTGGAGAAGTTCAGGTTTATGCCGGAGAACTTAAAGACAGTAAAGGAAATGTTCTTGTAAAAGAAGGAGAAACAATGTCTGATGAAGATATCCTTGCACAGGACTTCTTCGTAGATAATGTGATCGGCGGAAAAGATAAATAAAATCAAAGAAAACACCATTGACGTACTGCACGTATTTTGCTATACTTTAATAGTTAAATAAATACGGCGCAGTAGCCAAGCGGTAAGGCGTGGGTCTGCAACACCCTGATTCACCGGTTCAAATCCGGTCTGCGCCTCTGAAGAACCTGAAACTGATTTGTTTCAGGTTCTTTTTTTGAGCACCTACGCCAACAATCTCAGAGATAGAAAAAACTCATGTGAGTTCGTTAGAAGAGATTCACATGAGTTTTTCTTTAAAACAGTCCTTATTTATTTTCCCAGTTCTTTTTATAAATCAGATACAGCGGAAGTCCGACAAAGATCATACCACCGAGCATATTTCCAAGTGTAACCGGAATAAAGTTTGCAAGGCTGTGAAGTGGTGTCAGTGTTGCAATCTGTTCAGCTGTAATTCCGTAAGCTTCTTCTGCTTTCGCAACATAAGCCGGATTAAGTGAAGCAAGGATACCGGCCGGGATATAGAACATATTGGCAACGCAGTGTTCGAATCCGCCGACTACGAAGGCACAGATTGGGAAGAAAATTGCCCATACCTTACCGGCAATATCTCTTGCGGAAGTAGCCATCAGTACTGCAAGACATACCAGGATATTACATAAGATTCCGGAAGTGATTCCCTGCAGTGGTGAAATTGCGATCTTTCCAACAGCAACTTTGATTGTATAAGCACCAAGAAGCCCACCTGAGTAGTTTAGGTTTCCACTGTATACAATGAGCAGATCCACGCAAAGAGCACCGACCAGGTTACTGAAAAATACGATGAAAAGATCTCGGAATAATCCGCCCCATGTGACACGTTTGTCAAACACGTCCATGATGATTAGACAGTTTCCGGTAAAAAGTTCGCCGCCAAGAAATACGATGAGCATCAGTCCGACAGGGAAGATACATCCGGCAAGAGCTCTTGCTACGCCAACATTTTCTGCTGCGTGCGCTGCTGTGCTGCTTGTAGCACCGCCGAAAGCAATAAACGCACCGGCCATGATGCCGAGCAGAATCATTTTTCCAAGTGGAAGACGGGTTTTGTTCTCGCAGGCCTTGATACTCAGATCAATGACTTCTGCGGGAGTGTTAAAATGATTGTCCATGATATAACTCCTTATTCTTTTGTAATTCGGCAGCTCTCTTGCTTTGAATGGTAACACAGTAAGAGAACTGCCGTTGTTATATTGCTGTTCGTCAAGAATTTAACGAGAATATTTTATACTAGAAAATATTGGATTTCA
>UQGR01000004.1 GCA_900540705.1 uncultured Mollicutes bacterium | reverse complement strand
ATATTATTTTAGATTTGTTTTATGTAGCCTTTTTTTAAGAAATTATTCCTTTTATTAAAAAAAATGGTATAATTATAGCAACCTGAAAGGAGATCTTATTATGAATTTGAAAGATAGATTTGAATTTCTTGAACGAAACGATAATGAGAATTCTATTGCATATTTAAATATATTTTTAGATGATTCCTTAAGTGCGGGAGTATTAATTGAGGAATTTTACCCTTTTTTTAGAAGAATTTTTAGAATTGAAGGGAATGACCATCTAGAACAAGTAGCTAAAATAGCCCATAATTATTTGGCTTTAAAGCCAGATTTTGAGCTTAGATACCAGCTATTGTATTTGGAGATGCATTATTACTATTCGATTGGAGATTATGCTCTCGCTCTTTCTTTGAGTGAAGCATTAGATGAATTAGATATTCCTGTGAATTTTAGACTTGCCATTCATATTATGCAACTAAATATATATCATTTTTCTTACAAGACAGATAAAACAGTTGCGTTATTACAGCATGTTGAATCTTCAGATTTTTTTGGTGATGTAAGTCCATATATTAAAGGTATTTACTATATTAATGCAACTTTGATAGCTGTTGGTAAAGATGACGTTCAGCAGGCTAGAAATTATCTCGTTTTATTACAGAAGTGTTTTAACAGAAAAAATATTAATGCAGAATATAAGGTATATTTTACGACGACAGTACAATGCTTTGCCGACATTATGCATATTCAAAATGAATCTGTCACTCAAAATATTGAATTATTAGCTGAAAATTTTTATAGTTTTATCATGAATTCCTTTCTTTTTACAAATGCCTCCAATGAGGATAGTGAAAACTATATTTTCCTATTAAGAAGCTTTGCAGGAATTTATACAGAACAGATGGAATATGAAATTTGTAATAAAATCATATTAGATACGAAGCATCCTATATATAGAAATATTATCAATTACTATAATTATTTATATGAAAAAAATAATAAGTTTTATTTAAATAATACAGCTATGGTTAGTAGCCATTTGAAGATGCTACATGATTATTACCTAGCAACTCAGAACAGATATGCTGCAGGCTTAAATGAAACCTTAAGATTGCAAAAACTAGAGGAAAAGTTAAATCAACTAGAGTCTAAATATAGCTTTGATGCTTTAACGAATTGTTATAATCGCAATTATTTGGTTGAAATTGAAGACAAGACCATAAGCAAGGCTTGTGTGTATTATATTGATTTAGACCGGTTAAAGCAGATAAATGACTCTTATGGACATAATAATGGAGATATGTATCTTAGAGTATTCGGTAATATTTTATTGAAGAATTTTAAGAATGATAAAAATCAAATCTTCCGTTATGGTGGAGATGAGTTTGTCATTATTGTCTATGATGAAGATAAAAAGAGATATATTAAGAGAATAGAAGATCTTGCTATTGCGGCTCAAAAGGCTTCTTTGACGAATATCAATCCTTTTTCTATTCGGTTTAGCTGTGGTATGTTTATAGCGAAAAAGGATATTAAAATTAAGGATGCAATGAAGAAAGCAGATACAGCAATGTATGAGTGTAAAACAAAGAGAAAAGAACATAGTGATTGTTATTATATCCTGTGCAATGAGGAGTAATTAAAATGATTGAATTTAAAAATGTTTCTTTTCAGTATAGTGCGAACGAGGAAAAGGCATTAGATGATGTTTCCTTTCAAATACAAGAGGGGGAATGGGTTTCCATTTTAGGACATAATGGAAGTGGTAAATCTACGATTGCGAAGCTTTTGATTGGTTTGTTAGAAGCAACAGAGGGTCAGATTTTATATGATAATCAACCATTAACCGAGGAAACAGTAGATGAGGTTAGAAAAAAGGTCGGCATCGTTTTTCAAAATCCAGATAATCAGTTTGTTGGGTATAATGTAAAATATGATATTGCTTTTGGATTGGAAAATCATCAGGTACCTAGAGAAGAAATGCTAAGGCTAATTGAAGAATTTTCTCAAAAGGTTGATATGCAAGATAGTTTAGAACGAGAGCCACAGACTCTTTCTGGTGGTCAGAAACAAAGAGTTGCAATTGCGGGGATTTTAGCTCTAAATTGTGATATTGTAATTTTGGATGAGGCAACTTCAATGTTGGATCCAGAGGGAATTCAAGAGATTACCAATTTAATTATAGAACTCAAATCAAAATATCATAAAACAATTATTTCAATAACGCATGATCTTTCTTTGGCAAATCACAGTGATAGACTAATTGTTTTGAAAAATGGCAAAATCATAAAGGAAGGATATCCAGAAGCTGTTTTTAAGGAACGCGAATTGCTTCAAAGCTCTAACTTGGATATGCCTTTTTCCTTACGTTTTTACAACGAAGCAAACAAACAGGAAAGCCTGGTAAAGGATAAAAAATTGATGGAGGCATTATGGGAATATCATTTGAAGCAGTAAGCCATCGTTATCCAACCGCCAAGCGAAAGGTTTTTACTGTGGCTTTAGAAAATATAAATTTAAATATTGAGGCGAAAGATGAGTTCGTCGCTTTAGTTGGAAAAACAGGTAGTGGAAAATCCACCTTAATGGAGCATATGAATGCTTTGCTTTTACCAACCTCAGGAAATGTAAAAATCTTTGATAAGGTAATTACTCCAAAAAAGAATAAAAACCCTAAACTTAAGGAAATTCGTAAAAGAGTGGGGTTTGTTTTTCAATTTCCAGAGTATCAATTATTTGAAGAAACAGTATTAAAAGATATTATGTTTGCATGTAGGAATTTTGGTTATACATCTGAAGCGGCAAAGGAACAAGCTTACGCTACGGCTAAGATTCTAAAAATAGATGATTCTTTACTTAAAAAATCACCTTTTAGTCTTTCTGGTGGGCAAATGCGAAAGGTTGCTATTGCAGGAATACTAGCCTATAATCCTGATATTATTTTACTTGATGAACCAACTAGAGGGCTTGATCCTAAGTCAGCAGAAGAAATTATGAATTTATTCTATGAGATTTTTTTGGAAACGCATAAAACTTTTGTTTTAATATCTCATGATATGGACTTGGTATATAAATACGCCAATCGGCTGGTTGTTCTCAATGACAGCCATATTGTTTATGATGGCAATAAGGAAGCTTTATTTCAATCTGGATTATATGAGGAAAATCATCTTGCTAAACCAAACGTTTTGAAGATGATTGATTATTTGAATGAAACGATGGGATATCACCTAGAATATACCATTTGTGATGAGAAAGAGCTTATCTGTCAGGTGGTGAAGCTTCATGAATAATATAGCAATTGGTCAGTATGTACCAGGAACCTCATGGATTTATAAGCTTGACCCTAGGACAAAGGTAATTTTAGCAATTTTATTAATTGTAGTGATTTTTCTTATTCCTTCCTTATATGGAATGCTGATTGCTTTAGGTATCTTTTTGGTGTTATTTTTATCTACTAGAGTTTCCATTATTCGAGTAATTCGAGGCTTAAAGCCGATATTGTTTTTACTCGTCTTTACGTTTATTTTGCAGTTGATTTACAACCAGGAGGGGAAGCTTTTATACACCTTTCCTATGCAAATTGGAATGTATCAGCTTTTCATCATCCTAGGAATTCTTTTGTTTTATTTCTTTTCTAGAAAATATATTAAGCTAAAGCTTCTTTATACCCTAGGTATGGCTATCAGTATATTTATGGTTTTGTGGTATGCAAAGTTTGAACATTTTGTTTGGGCAGATTTCAATTTTGACATCTATGAGTCTGGTTTAGAAAATGCAACCTTTGTCTTTGTGAGAATTTTTATGATGATAGGTATTACATCCCTACTTACACTTTCTACAATGTCTACGGATATCAATAATGGATTAGAGTGGTTATTGGCTCCTTTAAAAGTCATAAAAATCCCAGTAAGTGTTTTTTCTATGACCATATCTTTAACCCTTAGATTTATTCCTACTTTATATGAGGAGTCTAGAAAAATAATGAATGCTCAAGCATCTCGTGGAGTGGATTTTCAGGAGGGAAGGTTAAAGGATAAAGTCACTCAAATTATCTCTCTTCTCATCCCTATGTTTGTTATTTCCTTTAGAAGAGCAGAGGATCTTTCGAACGCAATGGAAGCCAGAGGATATGTAATAGGAGCTAAGAGAACTAGAGTAGATGAATTGAAATTTAGATGGCTAGACTATGTATCCTTCCTAATGTGCTTAGGCTTCTTAGGTTTAGCAATATGGAGTAATTTCCTTGGCTAGATATAAATGTGTTTGTAGCTATGATGGCTACAATTATATGGGGTTTCAGATTCAAAATGCTCTTCCTACGATTGAACTGGAGCTCACTAAGGCTTTTGAAAAACTACTAGGAATACCGGTTAAGATTTATCCTTCAGGAAGAACAGATCGATACGTGCACGCCGTTGGACAGGTTTTTCATGTAGATTTTTCTAAGGATATACCCGCCTATGGATTAATGAGAGGGCTGAATTCCTTTTTGCCTAACGATATTTTTATTCGGTCCTGTGAAGTTGTAGAGGAAACCTTTCATGCAAGATTTAGTGCTGTAAAAAAGGAATATCGATATTATATAAACACAAAGGAATATAATCCAATTACCTATCGATATCTTCCCTATCTTCCAAATTTGGATGTTTTGGCAATGAGGAAAGGAATATCCTATCTTATAGGAACACATGATTTTAAGGGGTTTGCTTCTGCAAGTATAGATCCAAGGAAATCAACCATAAAAACAATCTTTAGTATAGAGATTATTGAAAAAGATACTTTTTTAGAGTTTCGTTTTATTGGTAGTAGTTTTTTGAAATATCAGATAAGAAGAATGATGGGGATTTTGGCTGAGATAGGAAATCATCGATTTCCTCCAGAAAAAATTTTAGAAATTCTAGAATCAAAAAATCCGAGAGACTCAAAATATATATTAGATGGCTGTGGCCTATATTTGTATAAAGTTTATTATGATTAGAGAAAGCATTGCTTAAAAGGTAATGCTTTTTTGTTTTATAAAATGGTATTATCTTTAGCGAAATTTGTTGTAAAAAGGAAAATACGTTAGAATATGTTAGATTTTGTTAGTAAATGTTAGATTTCTTTTATTTTATTGTGAAATAAAATTTTCTGTAATATAGTAATAGAGTAAACAAAAAAATTATGGTAAAATGGAGGATTAAAAAAATGTTTAAGAAAAAAATTATTACCTTAGGCGTAACCTTATTTGCTCTAATCGCTATAGTTGGAGCTGGATTTTCTAGCTGGTATTTTAGCAATCAAAGAAGGTCCGATGTATATTCAAATGTAGTAATTACACATGCGAATACCTTTGGACAATTTAGCAATGTCAGCAATGGAACCTATTCCTTAATGCTAGATCAGCCAACTAAAAATGGCTCTACCATTACCGAACACAATATTTCCTTACGAACAGGAACAG
This sequence comes from uncultured Mollicutes bacterium, assembly GCA_900540705.1. Classification (GTDB taxonomy): domain Bacteria; phylum Bacillota_I; class Bacilli_A; order Acholeplasmatales; family Anaeroplasmataceae; genus Pelethenecus. The sequence goes on along the minus strand of UQGR01000004.1, from coordinate 64,443 downwards.
ATGAGAACAATAGTGCTAAGGTAGATAAGCTGAGCGCAACCTGGACGGTTTCCTTGGCTAGCTATAAGGACACTTTAAAGAGTGGTACTGAAGTTTCCATAGAAAATTCATATATTGAGTATTCTGTCATTATTTATTTGAAGACAGAAACTTTAGGTCAATATATTGAAATTGGTAATTCTACAGGGTTTACAAATTCAGGCTTTCATCAGGTAGCTGGAGAACACAACCATAGAAATGAAGGATATACAGCCTATAAGCTATCCTACACAAACTTCACTGATGCTGCAAATGATAAGGTGTTTGCTAATGCTTCTGAAAATACTAATGACACCCAAACTGGTGTTTATGTCAGTCTTCCAGAAGGGGAAACTGGAGATGTTACGGCAGGCTTCATTCTTGATTTGACAGACGTTCCTTTCCAGTGGAAGAATGGAAAAGAGCCTACGACCTTCCAACAATATCAGGATATGGTAAAAACTTTAGCTTGTACTGGAGTATCTTCCTCACAGGATGTCGTAGGTGGAAAAATTTATGAAACTACAGGTCAAGATTTGATTATTGAATTTGTCGTATATAATACTTCCCCTGATGCACCTGTTATTGATGTAACAAGAGATTAACGAGGTATTTGAATTTATAAGAGGGTGTGGAGGTTCCACACCTCTTTTCTAAAACTGGAGGGAATTCATATGAAACAAGCTCAGTTTTTTGCAGATTCTATATCAGCATTTTCTATAACGATTACTGTGCTCGTCATCATTTGTATGACTGGTGCTTTCTCCTTATTGTTTTGGTTATACTGCCATAATAAACGCCGGATTGTAGAATTAGGAGGAGAGGATGCTGAACTTGGAGATTATATTGAAAAGGAATTTGTAAAATTTAGACTTAAAAAAAATGAATCGGCTTTGCCAGAAGAATTTATTGCCTATAAAAGAAAACAAAGTAAAATTCTTCGAATTATAACAGATGTAGCCTATGGATGTGTAATGCTCGTCATTTTAGGGATTGGGTGTTTTGCTTTAGCTTTTCGCGCAAGTGGACATCAGCTATATTTAGGAGATACGGCATATTTGGCAATTCAAACTGGGTCTATGTCTGAAAAGAATAGTGGTCATCCAAAGTATAATGAACTTCCAGATAACCAGATTGCCCAGCATGCTCTTATAGGGATTCGAAAGGTAGAAGAACAGGAATTACAATTGTATGATATCATTGCATTTCGTTATGAAAGTACCATTTATGTCCATAGAATTGTTCAAATTATTGAGGCAAAGGATCAGCGTTTTTATGTTACACAAGGAGATGCTAATACTGGGTCTTTTCCATTTGAAACAGAATTAGTTTTTGATCAAATTATTGGAAAATACAACGATACTCAAAGCTTAGGATGGGGAATTTTCTTTACCTATCTTGAATCCGAGGCTGGAATCATTGCGATTATTTTTGCAATATGCTTACTATTAGTCATTGATTTTTCTGAGGTTTATCTTTCTAAAAGCTATAAAAAAAGAATGGAATATATAGTACATGAATTGTATGGCATTACCGAGCTCCCTGATAAAAAGGGAGGGAATGATGTATGATAAAAAGATTTGTACTTTTTAAAGCTATTGTACTATTTTCATTTTTGTCCGTTGTAGGAATTGGATTTTCCTTTTGGGTATTTACAAAGGATACACGTCAAGATTTGAAATTTAATGTCTATGTTACAGAATCCGCTCTTGCAGGAAGCTTTTCTACTCCAGGGATGCCAGTTTATGCAGTTCTAGATGAAGGAATGAGTAACGTAAATAGCACCATTACAGGGATATCCTTTTACAAGGGCGGAAAAATGACAATTCATGATATTACGTTTCCTGAAGAAAAATTAATTGATTCTGATTTGACAATTCATTTCACGACGAATCGGTCCATGTCTTCTGATGAGGTAAACACATTACAATTTGGATTACGAGTAGGAGTCACAGGACAGCTTGCCACTTATTTAAGAAAAACCTCTTATTACAGGCAAATTGCTAAACAGAATCGTATACCAGATGATGGCAAAGGGGAGTATATTGATTTGAAGGCTTTAGCTCAAACTCCAAACTATGATGGAAGTACGAATTTTGATTCTGTTCAGTCAGCAGATGGAAGGTGGGTTTTAACCTTTCGATTTTCAACCATTATGTTAGATTCCTTTTTTACATATCAGGATGGCAAATGTCCAGATACTAAAACAAAATTTTCAGAGCTGAGAAAGGAACTTTTACAGCAAGGGAATGAGCAGCATTCTAGTTTTTTGCTGGAATTATGGCAAGGGTTTTAAAAAAGTTGGAGGTGGATGTAAATGTTTAAAAAACTATTTAAATATTTTGCATTTCTGATATTAATTATAATTTTCTCTACAACTATAGCCTTCTCCTATTGGCGTGTGGATTTTAAATCCTCAAGTGCTTCAGACATTTCCTTAGGTCAGGATGATATAGCAGAAAATTATTCTTTCATAGAAGGCTCAAGAAAATTCACAACAAAAAATTATACTTTATATCTATTTCCTTCTACGATTTATCTGCAAATGTATTTAGATTACTTAGATGGAAAGACGAATCAAAAGCCAGAAGACTTATATGGTCATATTTCTCCTATGCTGAAGGAGGATGGAGCGATTGATTATGATGAAAATGGAGCAGTCCAATATACCTCAAATTCCATAGACGGAGATGAAACCTATTTACAAGATTGGGTAAAAAAAGGTGGAACCTATGAGAGTACGTATCTTTACTCTGATGAATCAAAAAGAACGGCCTATTATCAAACAGTATATACCAATAGTAATTGGTTAAATGTAACAAATGCGGATAGCTACTTATATGGAGACCCTGTCTATGATCAGGTACAGGTTTCTTATAAAACCTTCACAGATAGCGATGAACAGCACAATTATCGAAATCTACATCAGTATGATCGTTTTGGATTTTGGCCAAAGGTCAGCAAGGATAGTGGAAGATATCTGCCTTTAAGAATAGAAGTAGATGAAAATTTTTCGTCAAGCTTTTATGAAACAGTTGTAAAAAGACCTTTAGCTGATATGGGAGATCCACATGGATGGTATTGTTATTCCTTTACATTATGGTCCTATGTAGCAATTCAAAAGGATGAAGAAGGCAAGCGAATAGGATATCAGGCTCCCTATTATGCAAGTAACTCCTTTATGAAAAATTTATCTACGGCGAATCAAAGCTTTTATGGAAAAAATTCGATTGTAAATCCAGCTTTATCTGCCTTTTGTCCTACCTCTGTTTCACAATATTTTGATTTAATGGGTGATTTTTCCATGTATGCTGATGAGGAGGGAATTATCCGTCTGTTTCCTAAGTTTTCAAATGGAAAAACATACAGTGAAAATAGTACAGCTACAGATAAAACTGGAAACACTACTCTTCCTTGTGGATTTTTAAATGGTGGTTCTGATGCAATCCGAATGACACCTAGTTTTAAAAATGCTAATGCATTTAATCAACACGATTTTTATTTTTCATATCTAACTAACTTAGTCAGCTATAATAGCGTTGATAATGTTGGAGTAGCGATACTCACAAATGTTATGCTAAATGATTTCAATGCAATTGATTTTCAAGTGGATTCCACAGTTGGATATGCCAATTGGCGTGGAGCCTGGGATACTATATTTTCTATAAAAGAATCGCAAATTGAAGAAGCAATTTCAACCTATGGAGAAGGATTTTATAACATTTATTTATTTCTTGGAGATGTGGGTTCTTCAGGAACAAGCAAAAATTCTTCGTTTGGCGACTTAATTAGTACAATTAAAGCCTCAGAAGGAAAAAATGGTATTTTTCCAGCTCTATCTGGGAAAAATCTATTTGAAATCAGTAAAACAACTATAACATCGAATAAATCGGTTTGTTTGGCTTTTGAAAAAGTTAGAGATGCTCGTATTGTGATGAATATAGATAGGGGAGAGACGACAGAACAAGCCATTCGAACAAAATATGAGGTTACTAACCAATACTTCCGATATTTGAGCGAAGATGTTTATTCTACAACTGCTGGATTGAATGTCATCGAAAATATAAATGTAACGACGCCGATCAATGAAAAGTATCAATATTGCTATATCTTGAATGATGTGGATTTTACAAACGCTAATACACCTAACTTTCAAATTCGTTTTCAAAAAAGATATCGTGAGGACTTGAAATTTTGTGGTACTTCTGGAATTACGGGAAGTGATCCTGCTCCTAATGTGGATTTGATTTATAATCCAGAAATTAAAAATACTACAGGAACCTTTACGAAGGAACAAAGATTTGTAAATGCATTTCAATATTATTTTGATGCTCAAACCAAGTCTATTAATAATACGGAAGAGAATAAAGTTGAGCAGCAAATTGTGTTTAGTTTAAAAAATGAAGAGTACAAAGGAATTTATAATTTAATTATGATTTACATTCCTAATACCTACTATACTGCAACCATTGACGGAAAAACCCAGATTTATACAAGTAATTCGGGACTTCCAAAGGATTATGTTACCCATGCAGCTGGATTTTATATGTTTGCTTATCGTCAAACCAATGTATTCTTAAAAATATTGGCAAACGATCCGAAAGAGTATTATCAGGTTCCTTCTGATAATGAAAATTTTAGCTTAAATGAATTTATTATTCATAGTGGAAGTTTATCTAAGAATATGTTGTTATTTCAAAAGGAGTATGCATTGGGAGCTTCCGTTAGAGCTGGAGATATCAATGAGGGGACACCCAACTATTCTAACGAATATTTAGATTATACACAGCCTGTCAAGGATTATCTGCTTGCAGCATGCATTAATACCTATGTAAAGGAATGGATGGAAAAGGATACTAATGCCCCCAAATCAGTAAAACGAATTGTCATAAGAGATCATGTGACAAAGGCCATTGTTGGATACTATAAAAAGGTTTCTCCAACCGCTCAGGAGCTTGCAGAGCACAAGGAAGATTCTTACTATATTGAAGAGGATGGAAACTATTATTGTATAGCCTTTGACCAGTTTTCTATAAGAAAAAATTATATATTTTATATTACAAAAATTTAATTTATTTTTAAAAAAGTGAGATGCTTATAGAGTTTAGAAGATATAGGCATCTTTTTTATTTTATATTAAATGCAAAGGTAATATCTTAGAAATAAAGGAATCAAATATTAAAATGTAAATCTTTTACTATAGTCTATAATTGTTTAATATTTAAATTCGTCAGTTAGAAACATTGAGTTTTATGCATTGTTTTTCTATTTTTACTAAGACTATAAAATGGGTGATTGTATGAAAGAGGATGGACTATCCTTAGCAGAGATTTGGACTATTATAATGAGAAAAAAAATATTAGTGGGTATAGTTTGGGGACTTGTATCCTTAATTTGTCTGCTGAGTATTATTTTTTTATTTAATAGATTCAATGTTACTTACCGACAAACTTTTAATTATAGATGGTATGGGATTGAAAACAATAGCTTTGCAGATGGATATATTTTTAATTATTATGATATTGTTTCTAAGAGCAGTATTGATTATGTCAAAAATAGCAAGGAACGCTATCGGCATATTGATTCCGAAGAGCTTGCAGAAAATATAGATATTCAAAAGGAGGATAATTTATACATTCTTACTGTAAAAGGGAATGTGTTTGATAATGATAGAGAGGCGAAGGATTTTATACAGGAGTTAATCTATTTGCCATACTTAAAGGCTACATCCTTAACCTTTGATTTCAATTCAAACCTAGAATCCTACCGTACAGCCTATAAGATAGATACGAAGCTAAGATATTTAGAACGGCAAATTAACTTTCTGGTCAATGGATATAAAGGAATGATATCTTATTTTGGAAATGTAGAATTAGAACAAAAATCGTTAAATAGTATGTTGAATGAAGTGGAAGTTTTTAGTTCAAATCGTCCGATTTCAGAATATCGTTATTTAGCTTATAAAAATACCTATATGTCTAAAGAAGAATATGCAGTTAGTATAGCAGAGTTTAACGCCCTAGAAACAGAAAAAGAATTACTGGAAACTCGTAAAGCAAGTGTCATAGATTCTATTCGCAAAATATATGAAACATCTTCAGGAGCTTCTTATATAGATACAGCGCTGAGCGGCTATGTTTCGACTCTACACAGTATTGATATCCGCTTATTGGAAATAACGGAAAGCCTAGAACATATTCATAAAGCCTCCTTAGGGCAGTATAATGAGGCAGAAAGCCAACAATTTTTAGAACAACTTAATTTGGTTTATGATAAATTAAAGGAATTTACAGACACCTATACGAAAAGCGTATCTCAGGTTCTTCATAAAACATCCTTTATTAACGTAAATTCATTTGAGGTTTCTGGAAAAATAAATATGATTATAGCTGTTTTGTTTAGTTTGGGGATTGGGCTATGTTTTGGTCTAGGTAGTGGCTTTATTGCAGGAATTCGTAAGAAAAGAAATTCATTAGATGTTTAACCTGAATTTTTTGTGTATAAAAGCTTTATTTGTGGAATAATAAAATATAGACGTATAAAAAGGAGATATTATGAATACTTTATTTAGAAAATGTTTTGCAGAATTTTTTGGCACAATGGTATTAGTCTTTTGTGCATTGGGTGTTGCGGCAGCGACATCTGGTAGCTTAGTAGCTACATCCTTAACCTTCGGGTTTTCCTTAACTGCGATGGCTTACTCCATCGGTAGAATTTCTGGGTGTCACATTAACCCAGCGGTATCTTTAGGATGCTTGCTATCCAAGAGAATGAGCGTATCTGAATTTATTGGATATGTAATTTCTCAGCTGTTGGGAGCCTTAGTGGGAGCTCTTGTAGTATTTGGATTATTTAAAATGTCTAATGTTACATTGGCAGGAGATGCTTGCAACTATTTTGTAGGATATGATGCAAAAGACAATCCAAATTTAATGGCTGGTGGTGTTTGGGCTGCTTTAATCGCTGAAATGATTTTAACTTGTATTTTTGTATATACAGTGTTAAATGTTACAGCTAGAGAGTCTCGTATGCATAAGGTTGCTGGAATCGTAGTTGGCTTTACCCTTGCGTTAGTTCACTTGATTGGTATCAATCTTACAGGTACATCTGTAAATCCAGCGCGTAGCTTTGCTGCTGCGGTAGCTAGTGCGGTTTATAACCATAGCTTAGTTGCGTTGAGTCAGGTTTGGATTTTCCTTTTAGCTCCATTAGTTGGTGGTGCTTTAGCTGCCCTTATGTATCGTATGCTACACCAAGAGAATGAATTGAGCTTTGAAGAAGACTAATCATTTAAGTAAATTCTAGAAGAAAAATCAGTTTTATAATAAAAACCCTTAAGGTAAGCTAAAAAAATTTAGATGAGCCAAAGGGTTTTTATTTATGATATATTTTCCTCAATTGAACCATATCAAAATTTCTAAATAAATCTTATGTTGCTAGTGTAAGTTTAAAAAATTTATGCTATAATATGAAATATCAAAAATGTTAGAAAAAGGTGTTTTTTAATTTATGGAGATTTTGATAAGGCAGTATACAAAGGACAGGATAAAGGATGTACTAGATTTTGAACATAAATTAAGAGCTGAAGAAAACTTTTGGGGCTGGGAAATAGATAATGCATATATTTCCGCTGTAGAAAAAAGCTTTGAACAGGAAGAATTTATGAATGCTCTTTCCTTATTAGCTTATCATGAAAATCAAGTGGTTGGACGAATAGATTGTTCTCTAATTGTGAGTCATTTTGATGGCTCAAAAAAAGCTTATTTGGACTGGATATGCGTAATTAAAAGTTATCGACTTCAAGGAATTGCTCAAAAGCTTTTAGCTGCATTGAAAGAGGCTTTAAAGAAACAACAAGTGGATACTTTAATTGCTTTAATTGCCGCAAATGAGGAAGCCCAACGATTTTACAAGTCAATCCCAGATTCATTGATGAGAGATACAGGGATTTGGATAGATATTAAATAATGAAATCTTTATTTTTTAAGTTTAATAATTTTAGATTTAACATATACAAATCAACAAGGAATGGAAATAGGAGGAAGAAATATGTTGTTTGGAAGAAAAGCTAAAAGGGAAAAAGTTATAGAGCCAGAGGAAAAAAGAATAGAAGAATCACAGGAAGAGGCAAAGCCAGTAGAATCTCCAGTTGTAGAATCTATAAAGCCTGAGGAACCAAAGGTGGAAGTAACTCAACGCTACGTTTATGGATTTCGCGCTAAGCTAATTGTTTCCGATGAGGTTACCCAGGGATATTATCACGAGGTTATGCATGAGCTTCATTGTCTAGGGATTAAGACGAGAGAGAGCTTCCGTCAGGTTCGTTGCTACATCGGGAAACAACCATTAGCGGTTCTTGTATTTAAGGGTAAGAAGTTAAGTATTGCTTTAGCTTTGAATCCAAAGGACTATGAGGAAACAAAATATAGAGGAATAGATCTTTCAGAAAAGAAACGATATGAAAAAACACCAATGCTACTAAAGCTTACCTCTTTGAGAAAGGTTTCTTATGTAAAACACTTACTTTCTGTACTTTCAGAGGAGTATCATTTGACTAGAACTGAACTTCCTTTAGAAAAAGAAAAGATTCCTTCAATGTCTTTAAATCAATTGATTGCCAATCATTTGGTTAAAGTGGTTTTAGGAAAAGCTTCTGTTTCTCAATCTGTGGATGAGGATTATGAGGACGAAGAGGATGACGAGGAAGAGGAATTCTATGTAAGTGATCCAGTCATTCAGGAAACTCCAGTGAGAAAAAAGAATTTAAAAAATAAAAGAATTGGAATTGTAAATTTAGATTTAATATCTAAACACTTTGAGGCTCATGAAACTATTTCAATTTCAGTTTTAAAGGAAAAAGGATTGGTTTCAGATAAGATGAATTGTCTAAAGGTTCTAGCAAGAGGAAATGTAGATAAGCCTTTTGTTGTTGAGGCTGATTTGTTTTCCGCAGAAGCAAAACATAAAATTTATGCAGCAGGTGGAACAATTAAGCTGGTTTAATAGAGAAAACTCCTTGTGTAGGTAGAAACTGCATAAGGAGCTTTTCTTCCTAGTTCCTTATGAAAACTAGTGAAAAAATAAAATAGATGTAGTATAATAAGGAAATAAATAGTAGGGGTGATTTTAATGAAAGAAAAATTTTATTTAACTACAGCAATTGCTTATACCTCTTCAAAGCCTCATATAGGGAATGTATATGAAGCCATTCTAGCGGATGCGATTGTTAGATATAAGAAAAAATCTGGTTTTGATACGTATTTTCAAACAGGAACAGATGAGCATGGACAAAAGATACAGTTGAAGGCTGAGGCAAATGGGATTACACCTCAAGAACATGTGGACTCAGTTTCTAATGAAATAAAAAAGATATATAAGCTAATGAATATAGAGTATGACCATTTTATTCGTACAACGGATAAAAGCCATGAAATAGAGGTGGCAAAGGCCTTTGAAAGACTATATCATAAGGGAGATATTTATAAGGGCTCCTATGAAGGAAATTATTGTGTGGCCTGTGAATCCTTCTTTACCTTAAAGGATTTGAAGGATGGATGCTGTCCAGATTGTGGTGCCAAGGTACAAACTATGAAGGAAGAGGCTTATTTTTTAAGACTTGCCCCTTATCAGGAGCGCTTGATTCAGCACATTAAAAACCACCCATCCTTTATTCAGCCAGAATCTAGGAAAAATGAGATGCTCAATAATTTCTTGAGTGCTCCACTTCCAGACCTATGTGTTTCTAGAACCTCCTATACATGGGGTATTCCAGTAAGCTTTGAACCAAATCATGTAATATATGTATGGATTGATGCATTATTAAATTATATTACAGGTATTGGCTACCATGCGGATGGAAATTCTGAAGAGCTTTATTCTAAGCTTTGGCCTTGTGATATGCATTTAATTGGCAAGGACATCTTAAGGTTCCATACCATCTATTGGCCTATTCTATTGATGGCCTTGGACTTACCTTTACCAAAACAGGTGTTTGGGCACCCTTGGATTTTAATGAACCATGGTAAAATGTCTAAATCTAAGGGGAATATCATTTACACAGAGGATTTAGTTGATATCTTTGGTGTGGATGCCGTAAGATACTATGTACTTCATGAAATACCTTTTGCTTCCGATGGAAATATTACCTATGAGTTGGTTTGTGAGAAGACAAATTCTGATTTGGCCAACACCTATGGTAATTTAGTAAATCGAACTATGGCTATGGGAAAAAAATATTTTGGAGGAGTAATCTCCTCTGGAAAACCAACTGAATTTGATCAGGCACTGGTTACTACATTAGAACAAACTGTGGTAGAATATAAGGAGCTAATGGACCATTATAGGGTTGCAGATGCTATAGAAGCTGTAATGAAGCTATTGAGAGCCTCCAATAAATATATTGATGATACTGCCCCATGGGTTCTTGCAAAAAGCGAAGAAAATTATGAAAAGCTTCAAGGTGTTTTATATCATTTATTTGAAGCGATTCGTATTAGTACAATTTTATTAGAACCAATTATGCCAAGTACGTCTAAATCTGTTTACCATCAAATTCATACAGAGTACTCTACCTTTTCTGATTTGGATTTTGGAAAGCAAAAGTCTTATTCTTTAAATGAAGCAGAAGTTCTATTTAAAAGATTGGACCTTCAAAAGGATGTATTAGATATCGTCCTTGCCAAGGAGGCAAAACCACAGGAAGAGATGGTAAAGCCTTCTGGAAAGCCTGAGATTACCATAGAGGATTTTGACAAAATAGAGCTTGTGGTTGGTCAAATTCTTGAAGCGAAAAAACATCCAAAGGCCGATAAGCTTTTGGTGTTCAAGGTTGACATAGGCTCAGAGGTTCGTCAAATTGTTTCGGGAATAGCTAAATTTTATCAGCCTGAGAATCTAGTAGGTAAAAAGGTTGTTGTCGTTAAGAATTTAAAGCCAATTGTTTTACGAGGCGAGAATTCTTTTGGAATGCTCCTTTGTGCTTCTGATGCTAAGGATAATCAGCTTGAACTTCTAAAATTAGAACATTTACAGCCTGGAGATCTTATTGGATAATATGAAAAGAAAACAAGTATATGATGACATATTTCGTATTGTTGTGGTTTTAATAACGTCTACCATATATTCTCTTGCCGTGATTTGGTTTTTGGAGCCAGCGAATCTTGTTTCCATTGGATTAACAGGCTTAGGGCAGATTTTAAATCGTGCTTTTGGTCATCTCGGAGTTCAGATTCCCATTGGTGTATTTACGCTCATATTGAATATCCCGCTTTGTATTTATGGCGCGGTACGGGTGTCTCCAAGGTTTGTAATTTTTTCCATTCTATCTATTTTGGTTCAGTCCTTTTGGTTAATGGGTTGGGACTGGATAAATGTGGATTTTGGTATTGATCCGAATGACCGATTCTTTTTGGGAGTGATTGCGGCTCTTGTTTGCGGGTGTGCGATTGGCTTGGCTTTGCGATATGGGACCTCTACAGGTGGAGTGGATATTGTCGCTCAAGCATTAGCACTCAAAAAGAATATATCTATTGGGATGTTTTCTATGGTAGTCAATATTATTTTAGCTGTCATAGCAGGTGGGCTTATTGAAAGCTCCTGGGATATAACCCTATATACCTTCATATTTATTATTTTGACAAACCTAGTAATTGATAAAATCCATACAGCCTATAACTACTTAAGGATTGATGTGATATCCTATCATGCTGAAGAGGTGGCTGCCGCTTTGTTAGATGGAATAAAAAGAGGCTGTACAATAGCTAATGTAAAGGGAGCCTATACAAAGGAAGAAAAATACGATGTATTTATGATTATCTCATCCTATGAACTTCAAAAGGCTGCCGAGATTGTGAGAATGACCGATCCTGGGGCATTTATGACGGTTTCACCAATTAAAAGAATTTTTGGCAAATTTTTCAAGCATACCATTATATAATCAACAATTCCCTCTATTTTAGAGGGGATTTTTATTTGACTAATTCCTGTTTTAAGTATATACTAAAAATAGTTAAATTTTACTATAGGAGTAAATGTATAGATACAAGTGGTTTTGTGTTAAACTAAAATTGTACTATAGAATAGAGAGGCAGTTATATGATTTTAGCGCAGATGAATATAGGAATAATAATCTTAATCGTCTTTGGTGTTTTACTGGGAGGGACAGGCATAGGTGTTTTTGTATTTTTTCTTATGAGAAATATTCTTAGAAGCTATAGGTCTAAAACAGATGTAGTTATAGAGAATGCCACTCCTAAAAAACAAATGCTAAGGGGAATTGGACGTTATATTAAGGCTGTAGGAAATTTTGGCTCAGCTAGTTTGATTTATATTGATTTAGATTCCTTTCATAAGTTCTATGATCACTATGGACAAAAATCTTATGCCATTGTTGTACAGGAGCTAGCTCGAAGAGTAATGCATATTCTCCCTCCTCAAGCGTTATTCTCTAAAATGGAGATGGATGAATTCTTGTGTTTTATTAAGGATATAGATGACCATACAAAATTAGAAAAGCTATGTAGCAAGATATTAGATTCCATCAGTAAACCTTTTATCTTAGAAACGGGAGAAGAGGTTCGTCTAAAGGCCTCCTTAGGAAGGTGCAGTTACCCTCAAGCTGGAAACAATTTAAAGGACCTTTTGTTAAATTTAGAAACAGCTGTTTATGTTTCTAAAAGGAATGGTGGTAATCAGTGCACAAACTACTATGCTACCTTATTAGATGAAGAAAAAGAGAATATGGAATTGTATAGAGAGGTTAAAGAGGCCATCCAGAATAATGAATTCGTTCTTTATTATCAGCCCATTTTGGATTTAGAGAAACAGGAATTATTAGGAGCAGAGGCCTTAATGCGTTGGAATCACCCAAAGAAAGGTGTTCTATCTCCTCAAAACTTTATTGATTTTATGGAACAATCTGGAGATATCCACTGGGTTGGAGAATGGGGTATTGACCAAATGATTCGATTTCAGCAGGCGATGGAAGAGCAATTTCCAGATACTCCTTTGATCTTTTCTTTGAACCTTTCCACCAAACAGATTTTAAATCCAGAGCTTGCCACTAACCTAATTCGTATTGCTGCTGGCTTAAATGCGAATCCAACAAGATTCATGTTTGAAATTACAGACTTTATGGTATTTGAAAGAATCGATGTTGCTGCAAACAATATTCATAAGCTCAAGGCATTTGGGTTTAAATTTGCAATAGATGGCTTTGTCTTAGAAAATCGAACAGTACAGGCTGTTCAAAATTCTCCTGTGGATGTAATTAAAATTGGTAGAGGATTTTTGAAAAATATTGTCAATAACTCTTCTCAGGAACAGCTATTGGTGAATCTTCTTAGCTTTTGTAGAGAAAAAAACATTTTAATTGTTTCGGAAGGTATTGAAGGAGCAGAGGTTGCTCAATATGTAATAAATCATCACATTAGCTATGGTTCAGGGTATTTCTTTGCAAGACCTTTAAGTACAGATAGCTTCAAGGAGTATATTGATTTTAAGGAATGGGAGACTCGGTTTACATCTTTGACTAGATTCAACTATATTCATAAGAATACAACAGAGTAAGGAGAACGTAATGTCTGCAATACAAGGGATATATAAAAAAATTGAAAATCAAATAAAGAAGCTTCTCCAAAAGAAATATTTTGATGAGGTATATGTTTTTGGTATTGCATGTATTGCCTTGCTAGGCTGGAAGTTTAATGGTCTTGTGGGAATGGGTGTGATTATCCTAACTGCGACTATAATGATATTTATTACAAAGGATTTAAAATATATTATTCCTAATGTGATTTATATTATCTATTGTATCAGCTCGGGATTTTCTAACGAACATGCCCCAATTCCAATTCTTATTTTGGCTGGTATTTTTTTCATTGTATTATTGATATTTACGATAAGGCAGGGCATTCGACTTTCTAAAATGCACTCATTATTGGGTTTTGTTGGATTGGCAATTACCAATGTTTTACCTATTCTTTGGACCCGTTCTATTCCCAAGGCATATAGTGTGTTTTATTTTCTGTTTTTTGCAAACACAGCATACCTATTGATTTATGTATTTTTTGTAAATGGTATAAAAAAGAATAGCTTTAAAATGCTTGCGTTAACCATGTCCTACCTTGCTATCCTGTTGGCCTTTGAATGTGCACTTAAGGTATATGAGCTAAAGGATACGAAGGATAGTATCTTTGAGCTTTGGTATTATATGGGCTGGGGTTTATGTAATGAAGCAGGTCTTATGATTTGCTTTTCCTTGCCATTTACCTTTTATTTATTAGCCCATAAGATAAGTATTAGAGGAATGATTTTTGACAATTTAAAGATATTGGTTTCTATGGCTGGCTTAATTTTATCCAATTGTCGAGGAGCGTATTTATTTGGATTCTTAGAGGTTGGTTTTTTGTATCTAGCATTACTCTTTTGTTCTAAAAAGCCTAGAACCTATCAAAATCTATTTTTTGGTTATGCTATTTTAATTTTAATTGGTATCGTTATTTTTAAGGATATTTCCATTCAGATATTTGAAAAGGCTTATGATGCGGTATTTAAAGAAGGATTAGATGATAATGGACGTTTTGATTTATGGAGAATTGCTTATGGACAATGGAATCAAACTCCACTTACCAGAATGCTGGGACCTGGGATTTGTACGTATTTTGACATGAGGGAAACGGCAGCTGGTATTCAGTATACTCCAGTTATATTTCACTCTACCTTTTTTGAGACCTTAGCGGTAGGTGGTGTTTTTGGTATTGCTTGTCTTAGTTATCATCTATATCAGAAGTATAAGGCACTTGCCCATTGTGAATTTTTATTTGCATTAACTGCTGGAACGGCATATCTTGGTGTTGGAATTTATGGAATGATTGATAACACGTATCATATGTACTATTATATGATGGCATTGGCAGTAGGAATGGCAGCGATAGATGCTAGTCGGAAGGAAAAGGAAAATATTTTATTCTAGACGATGGAAGACGTTTTATAAAAATATTGAAATCTATATCGCTTTAGTGTATAATTTAAAGGTAAAAATCAAAATTGTTTTAAATCGAAAGGTTGTGTAATGTATGGGAAGAGCCCATGAAGTTCGTGCTGCATCTATGGCTAAAACCGCAGCAATGAAATCTGCAAAATATGCAAAATGGGGAAAGGAAATATTCCAGGCTGCCAAAGCGGGAGTTCCTGATCCTGAAATGAATCAAGGATTAAAAAGAGTAATAGAGCGTGCGAAAAAGGATCAATGTCCAGCGGATGTAATTAAACGTGCGATTGCTAAGGCTGCTGGAATTGCGTCTGGTGCGTCTAAAGAAAAAACCTATGAAGGATATGGTCCTGGTAATGTTGCGATGATAGTAGAATGTACAACAGATAACGATAATCGTACATTTACAGATGTTCGTACAGCTTTTAATAAAACGGGCGGGCAGATTGGAACATCTGTAGGCTATATGTTTAGCAGAAAGGCTAAGTTCGTCTTTGAAGGACTAACTGAGGATGAAGCTATGGAGGCCTTAATGATGGCTGATGCAGATTGTGAGGAAATCAAGACAGATGAGGATGGCTTTACAGTAATTTTGGCTGAGCCAAAGGATTTTGAGGCAATAAAGAACGCTTTAGAAGGCGCTAAACCAGATTTGGAATTTGAAGAGAGCAGTGTAAGTCTAGTTCCATCCAATTATGTGGATTTAGATGCAGACCATGAAGCTAAATTTAGAAGATTATTAGACCTTTTATCTGAATTAGATGATGTTCAGGATGTATATCATAACGCGAATATCTCTATGGATGAAGAATAAAAAAAGCTAGCACAATGTTTTAACATTGTGTTCTTTTTCTCTAAAGGAGTTGAAATATATGCATATTGTGATTGATTCAGAGCAGTTTATGAGAACCCTAAAGCGAATGACGCACGAAATTATTGAACGCAATACATCTTTACAGGATATTATTTTAGTAGGAATAGAAAAAAAGGGAACTCCTTTTGCTAGAAAAATTAAAGAATTTATATTGGATTTTGAAGGTATTGATGTACCTTTAGAGGTGATGGATATAAGCTCTCACCGGGATGATGATAAAAAACTGGAGCATGTCCATATTGAATTTCAGCATAGTGTAGAGAATAAGACCATCATATTAGTGGATGATGTATTGTATACTGGTAGAAGTGTGCGTGCAGCAATGGATGCGATTATGGACCTTGGAAGACCAGCTAAGATTGAATTGGCCGTATTTGTAGATAGAGGACATAGAGAGATCCCAATTCGAGCTGATTTTATCGGGAAAAATCTGCCTACATCAAAAGCGGAGTTGGTTTTGTGCGATTTTGATGGAAGAACGGTCAGTATCATATAACTATGAAATTCTATGATTTTTTCATAGAATTTTTTTGATTGAAGTCTTTAAGATATAGATATCTTATAAATTAAGCGTTATCCTTTTGAAAACTGAACCATATATTGTATTTCTTGAGATTTTGGTTTAAAATATAAGAATAACAACAGAATTGGAAAAGTGTGAAAATTATGAAAATAGGTATAGATTGTAGATATCTAGGGATGTCGGGAATCGGCAGATTTCTAGAGGGAATTATAATGATGCTTCCAAAGGAGCACTCCTACGTTTATTGGGGAAATGAAAATAAAATAAAAGGCTATAACCTACAGGGTGAAATACTTGCGTGCGATACTTCACCTTTTTCCCCTAAGGGGCTTTTTAATGCTCCTAAAAAATTAAATCAATGTGATGTGTTTTTCACTCCTAATTTCATAATTCCTTATGGGATAAAGGTACCAATTTACTCTACGATTCATGATGTTATTTTTTTAGATGATAAATCAACAACAACCGGATTTATGGATGCCAAAATCAAAAAACATCTTTTGAAAAGATGTTCAAAAAAAAGTAAGTTTATTTTTACAGTATCCGAATTTTCAAAATCTAGAATTCTGCATTATTTTCCAAAGTGTCAAAAGAAAATAGGGGTAGTTTATACTGGTTTGTCTAATAAGCTTATGGAGTATCAACCGAAGGCATTAGAAAAAAGAAATCAAATTATTTTTGTTGGTAATTTAAAAAAGAATAAAAATATCATAGAGCTTTTAAAGGCCTTTGAACTTGTGAAAACTAAAGATGAAGCTATGGAGCTTTTGTTAGTTGGCAGCAATGACCATAAGACAAAGGATGAAGCATTGTCTAAATATCTAACTATGCCTGGAGTTCGTTTTACAGGTAGAATAACAGATGAAGAGCTTTTTGACCTTATTTCAGAGTCTAGATTCTTGATTCAGCCAAGTCTATATGAGGGCTTTGGGTTACCACCCCTAGAGGCTTTATATTTAGGGACGAGACCTATTCTAAACTCAATTGAGGTATTTAAAGAAATTTATTATTCTTTTGATGTAATTTTCTATGAGGGAGTTGAAGATTTAGCTAATAAAATTTTAACCAGCTCTTATCAAAATGTAAAATACTCTAGCCAACATGAATTTCAATTTGTAAAAGTGGTTGAAAAAATATTGAATAGGATAGAGGATAGATAAAATGAAAAAGAAGCTTACTCTTATTTTAGATATTTTAATGTTTTTGTGTTTGCTGTTTATGGGGGCAGATACCCTCAGTATTGAGCTTGGTGCCTATTCCTTCCGTTTAGGACAAATATTTTTCCCTTTTGCTGCCATAGGTCTATGTTGTCTAAGAGCGTATAACTTTAAGTATATTCTATATACTTTTCCTATGATTCTAATCATGTTTCTATCTACGGTCTGTTCAGCTCACATTGTCAGCTCTGGATTTTATTTTTTGTGGTTAATTTATAATATTTTCTTTATTCTATTTGTAATTGCCTCTTATATAAAGCTAAGAGGAATGAAGCAATTCCTGTGGATATTCCGACTTTCCATATTTACGATATTTGGGTTTCTTTGTCTACAGTTTTTACTATTACAGGTGTTCCATATAGATATCCCATTCCTCTCTCATCAGGAGCATTTAGGAATTTATCGCCCTGCCCTTTGGTTTTATGAACCTAGCTATTTAGCTACGTATTTAAGCTTTGGTCTAGCGCTATCAGCATATATTTCTTGTATCCAGTTGAAAAAAATGTATTGGATTGATGTAATTATTTGTTTTTTAGGCATATTATTAACGACATCGTCAACAGGATATTTGAGTATACTTCTTATTTTTGCTTGTATTTTACTATTCAACTTCTTTAATCAATCGATTTCCTTTAAAAAGAGATGTATTGTTACAGCGTCTGTTTTGGGGCTTGGAATTTTGTTTTTTATTAGTTTTTATTTTATTTCCCCTAAAACATTTGAATTGTTTTTTATGCGAATTTTTAAAAATGGTTTGATTGATGCTTCTGGGGATCGAATGAAAAAATATAGGGAAGCCATTGAGGTATTCTGTAAATATCCAGTTTTGGGAATTGGACCAAACAATTATCATTTCTACTTTAATATGGATGCAAGCTATCAGCCTACGAATATTTCCTTAGAGCTTTTGGCTACAATGGGAATATTTGGCTTTTTGGCTTTTTACTTTTTGATTTTTGGTTTAATCTGGAAACAGAGAAAAAATAAGCAAGCCTATCCATTTTTATTTGCAATGCTGGTATTTGTGATTTGTCTTCAAGCCAATCAAAATTATTTGCGGTTATATCTATGGACTTATCTAGGAATTGTATTAGGTTGTCTTTATGTATATCCTGTTCAACGAAAACCAAAGAAGATATATATCAACGGAATGTTTATGACACAATCCTTAACAGGAATCCAGAGGCTATGCTATGAATTTTGTAGAAGATTAGAAGGAAATCAGTTTGTTCTTTTGGCTCCTAAAAAGATGGAAATAGATGTTAAGGATATCTCTATTTCCATTCGAAGAATTGGTCCTTTCAAGGGAATCCTTTGGGAACAGCTCACTCTTCCTTTGTTTATGCTTACGAGAAGAAAATCAACGCTTTGGAATCTAGGTAATATTGGTCCCGTGTTTTATCCAGGCATTACGATGATTCATGATATCATTTTCTTTGAGCCTGGATATAGGAAGGATAGCTGGTCTTTTAAGCTTAGAATGCTTACGCTTCTAAATGCGAATCGTTATGAAAAAATCATTTGTCCATCTTTATTTACTAAAGAAAGATTGCTAGATAAATTTCCTGCAGTATCCTCTTGTGATATTGTAGTGGCAAATCCAGGGTATACGCATATTTATGATTTTGGGGAAAAGGAATATACTTTACCAGCAAAGGAATATTATTTATGTGTTTCCTCTGTATTGCCAAATAAGAATTTTGCCTATATTATATCCTTAGCCAGACTTAGAAGTCAGGATAGTTTTGTCGTGATTGGGAGGAAGGACAAGGTTTCCGATTTGTTTCAGGATATCCCGGAAAATGTTATATTCACAGGATATGTTTTAGATGAAGAATTGAAATATTTATATGCTCATTGTAAGGGATTTATTTCTCCAAGCCTATATGAAGGCTTTGGAGTACCACCTTTAGAGGCTATGGGCTTTGGATGTGAGAAAATATATATTGCCGATATTGAGGTCTATCATGAGGTTTATGGGGATAGTGCCATTTATTTTGATCCGAAAAATATTTTGGATTTACATCAAAAGCTAGATGCAGAGAATAATATTGATAAAGAAGAACGCGAAAAAGTCTTAGAAAAATATACTTGGGAAAATTTTAAAACAAGCTTTTTAGAACAGGTGATGGAGTAGTGGAAAAGAAACGTGCTTTAAAAAATGTTTTTATCTCGATTCTATTTAAAATTCTAGTAATTATTTCTGGAATACTGGCAACGAGATATTTAATTCAATATTTAGGAAATGATGCCAATGGACTCAACTCTCTTTTTACAAGCATTGTAGGAGTTTTAGCGGTTGCTGAGCTTGGTGTTGGCACGGCAATCACCTACTGTATGTATAAGCCGATTAGCGAGAAGGACGAAAATACAGTTGTGGGACTTTACTGCCTATTTAAAAAGCTTTATTTAGGGATTGCTGGAATCATATTTGTCGTTGGTCTTTGTGTGTTGCCAGCTTTACCTTATTTAGCTAAGGATTATCAGCTTGATTTTAATATTTACCTTTGTTTCTTTTTAATGCTGGTATCTACGGTATTAACCTACCTGTTTAGTTCGAAAATCTCCTTGATTAACGCATATAAAAATAATTATATTACGACAACCATTAATTCAGTTGGCTTGATTATTCAAAGTGCAATTCAGATTGTTGTAATCTTATGCTTTAAATCCTTATACTTGTTTTTTGCGGCGCGAATTTTAGCTACGTTAATACAATGGGGACTTACAGTTATCATTACTCGAAAAATGCATAAGGATATCATTACAAAAAAAGCAATCTTGAATGCAGAAGTAAAGAAGGAGCTTACTAAAAATATCAAGGCATTATTTATGCATAAAATTGGTACTCTGTTGGTAAATACAGCGGACAGTATCATTATTTCGGCTTTTATAAGTGTCGCAATTTTAGGGAAATATACGAATTACGTTACAATTGTAACGGCAATGATTAGTGTAATTGCCTTATTCATTACGCCATTAACTTCTATGATAGGGCATATTTTTGTTCAGGATTTGGATAGAACGAAAAAATATTTTAATTTCTTTCATGCTATCATCTTTATCATTGGATGTGTTTTCTTCTTAGGCTATTATGCCATTTGTGATGAATTGATTCAAATTTTATTTGGCCATGATTTGGAGCTAGAGCGTTCCATTGTGATTGTAATAACCATCAACTATTTTATCCAATATTTAAGACAAACCGTGGTTACCTTTAAAGACGCAACAGGTGTATTCTATTCGGATCGTTTTCGGCCGCTGGTGGAGGGGATTATCAATATCATTTTATCTATCGCCTTAGTAAATGTAATTGGTGTAGTGGGTGTAATTGTATCTACGATTGTTACAAATCTTTTCATTTGTCATACAGTAGAGCCGTGGGTACTCTACAAGGACGCTTTTAAGGAAACGCCTAAGCGTTATTATATTACAAATTATCTTTACATTCTTTTGTTTGTAGGACTGCTATTTGCCTTTCATTTTACTGTGAGAGGAATTCATATGGATAATGTATGGCTTTCTCTTTTGGTAAGAGGGAGTATATCTGTTGGATTTTCTTTTGTTCCAGCAGGTATTGTAGTTCTAACCAATCGGGATTTTAGAGAGCATATTTTGAGATTTTTGAAGCATTAAGTATAAGGAGGAGTTGAAATGACAAAATTTCTAATTACTGGGGGAGCAGGATTCATTGGAAGTAACTTTTGTAGTTATATGGTCAAGAAGTATCCTTTAGATAGCTTTATATGCTTTGATAAGCTGACCTATGCTGGTAGTTTAGATTTTTTAAAAGGCATTTTACAAGCTCCTAATTTTAAATTTATTCAAGGAGATATCTGTGATACTGCGTCTGTCAAATCTTTATTTGAACAGGAAAAATTTGATATAGTGGTAAATTTCGCTGCAGAAACGCATGTAGACCGTAGTATAGAAGCTCCGTTTGTTTTTGTGGAGTCTAATGTAGTAGGAGTACAGGTTTTATTAGAAGCCTGCTGCTGTTATGGGATACAGAGATTTCATCAAATATCAACAGATGAGGTTTATGGGGACTTACCAATAGAGTCTAAGGAAAGAAAATTTAAGGAAGAAGATGCCTTACATCCTAGTAGTCCATATTCTGCCTCCAAGGCTGCCGCTGATTTGTTGGTATTATCCTATCAAAGAACCTTTGGAGTACCAGTTACCATCAGCAGATGTACCAACAATTATGGACCAAATCAAAATGAAGAGAAGCTGATTCCATTAGTTATTCAAAAAGCCTGTAACAATGAATTCATTCCAGTGTATGGAACAGGAGAAAATGTTAGAGATTGGATTTATGTTCTAGATCATTGCAGAGCGATAGATTTGATTTTAAAAAAAGGAAAGCTAGGAGAAATTTATAATATTAGTGGGTATAACGAGAAAAGCAATCTAACTATCATCAAGTTGATTTTAGATAAGCTACAAAGACCCTATAGTTTGATATCTTTTGTAGAGGATAGAAAAGGGCATGATTTAAGATATGCTGTTTCATCTGAGAAAATCAGAAATTTAGGCTGGTACCCTCAATATGAGTTTGAGGAATATTTGTCGAAATTAATTTGGCAAGCTCAGAAAAAGTAAATTTAGATTTTTCATTTTTTTATAACAATTGTACTACTTTTGTGGTATAATAAAAAAGAATTAAGAGGATAGATATATGGTTACAGCGGTAAAGGAATACTATAAAAAAATAAATCTTAATATTCTTAAGCTAACAGAAAAGAAGTATTTCAATGAAATATATGCTGGCTTGATTGCTGTAATCACAGTGTTTGGATGGAAGTTTCAGAGTACTCTAGGCATGATACTCATGATTCTTATGGCTGCCGTTGCGTTGATATTAACTAAGGATTTAAAATATATCATACCACATGTAATTTATTTCATTTTTATGATTAACGAAGGATTCTCGAATAACGAAATGCCAATTCCGATTCTCCTTTTAGGGGGAGCTTTTGTCATTCTTATTTTGTTTTTTTCTTTTAGAAATGGAATTCATTTAAAAAAGATGCATTGTCTTTATGGTTTGTTGGGTTTGGCCATTATTAATATACTTCCAATTTTTTGGTGTAGAACGGTTCCCAAGGGTAATGAGGTATTTTATTTTTTCTTTTTTGGTAATTTAGGATATTTAATTTTATATTGTATAATGGTCAACGGAATTAAAAAGGATTCAATTCATCTCCTAGCTGTGAGTATGTCCTATTTGGCTTTGATTCTTACGGCAGAATGCTCCTTGATTGTTTTATCAAAAAGGCATGAGGTTTCCAATATATTGAAGCTTTGGTACTATATGGGCTGGGGACTATGTAATGAAGCAGGGATTATGATTTGCGTATCCTTGCCATTCATCTTTTACCTGATGGGAAATGAAGAGAAGGCCGGAGGTATTTTGTTTCAAAATTTAAAAATTATACTTTCTATTGTTGGTTTAATCTTGACGACGAGCAGAGGCTCCTATTTGTTTGGGTTTTTAGAGATTGGAATTCTTTATGTAATCTTACTTTTTAAAGCCAAAAATGCTAGAAAATTTATAGAAGATGGAAATAAAGTAAAGATAACAGTTAGATTTAGAGGTAGAGAGCTAAACTATGTAAAATTATTCTTTATCTATGGTGTTTTAATTTTAATAGGTATGGTTTGTTTTAAGGATCAGGTCATAAAGCTGGTAGAAAATGTGATGAAGCTGGTCTTTACAGAGCACCTAGATGACAATGGGCGAAAAGAGCTGTGGGGAATTGCTTATCGCCATTGGAACAGCAATCCTTTGACGCGTATTTTGGGTCCGGGGATTATATGTGAGCTTCGAGAGGGAAGTATTACAGCTTCTGGAGTTAAGCTTACACCAGTTGTATTTCACTCTACCTTTTTTGAGACTTTAGCGGCGGGCGGCATTGCTGGAATTGTTTTCCTAATTTTTCATTTCATTCAAAAATATTGGAATCTATGGAAATGCAATAAATTATTTTTCCTTACAGTTGGAATAGGACTTTTCATTGTAGATATTTATGGGATGATTGATAATACTTACCATATGTATTATTTTATGATACCACTTATGGTAATTCTCGCCGTTATAGATGCTAGCCTTTCTGAAAAGGGAAATACATCTGTAACAATACAGGAATAAAAATTTTAAATTTATAGTTTCGTTAAATCGATTAGACATTTTTTAAAGGTTTTCCTTTAAAATGTGTCTTTTTTTTGTTTTAATTTTATAGATTTTGTTGTTAATCTTGCCTAAAAATGGTAAAATTATTATGTTAGAGAATTGTAACTTTTAGGTGGTGAGGATAATGCTAGAGTTTTTAATGGATTTTATTGGAAATAATGTACTTATTGTTTTGTTATGCGCCACAGCTCTAGTTATTGCCTCCGTTTACTCTAAAGGAGTAAAAATATTCTCTTTCTATTTGTTTGCGATTGGGATTTCTTATTATATTTTTTCTTGTCTATATCGACAAGGTTTAGGAATCGATATCTTATATAATTGTTCTTCAAAATGTGTTTTTGTGTTATGCAACCAAAAGGACTGCTTACAGTATTTATGTTTAAACAATACTTTTATATCTACTAAATTGTTTGATAATACATTTTCCTATACGATTATGAATCTAGTGTTTTATTTAATTAGCATTGTTTTAGTGATTTCTTTTATGGTTTTAGCTATAGAATATATTTTGCCACAGGTAAAGAAGAATAAATTTAGAAAAACAGAACTTTATTCTGCTGATTTAAATAAAAATCAATTTATTTATAATACTATAAATAGTATACAACCTAAATTCATTTTAAATTCTGTGCTGAGATGTTGATTTAAATCTTTTAAAACACATTGAAATGAAATTTGATTAGGAGTTGTTATAAGTGAGAAAATCAGTTAAAGAGAGTTTGACGATGGAGTATAGTCCGTCTCTTTATAGAAAAAAACCTATCTTTTCTTTCTGTAAAAGATTATTTGATATTGTATCTTCTGGATTAGCTCTTATTATTTTTAGTTGGCTATACCTTCTTATTGCCATTTTAGTAAAATGCTCTTCAAAAGGTCCAGTGTTTTATGGACATAAAAGAGTCGGAAAAAAGGGAAAAATGTTTAAGGTTTGGAAATTTCGTAGTATGAGATATGATCCAAGACCGATTGAGGAAATATTGACCCCTGAACAGCTGGAGGAATATCGTAAGGATTTCAAAATTACAAATGATCCACGAGTTACTAAAATAGGAAAGATTCTACGTAAGACAAGCTTAGATGAGCTGCCTCAGCTTTGGAATATTTTTATTGGTCAGATGTCTGTAGTGGGGTGGAGACCTATTTTACAGGAGGAGCTAGAAAGATATGGAGAGAATCAGGCTTTATTGTTGAAGGTTAAACCTGGGCTTACTGGCTTTTGGGCAAGTCATGGCAGAAGCGATATATCCTATGAAGAAAGAATTAAGATGGAATTGTACTATCCTGTGAAAAGAGGCTTTTGGCTGGATACAAGAATTTTATTCCATACCGTAATTGGAGTATTTAAAGGAGATGGCGCAAAATGATGAAAAGTCTTGGTTTTGTTATTCTTACCTGGAATTCAGATAAATATATAGCCAAGTGTTTAGATTCTATTTTAGCTTTGTCTAAAGTGAAGTGTTATATCTCCATTGTGGATAACGGCTCTCAAGATGATTCCTGTAGCATTTTGAAGAAATATAGTGAAGAGCATGATAATATCATTGTGAATTACTTGGATAAGAACTATGGAACAACAAAAAGTAGAAATATTGGCTTAAAGGAACTGAATGATGTAGATTATATTTGCATCTTGGATTCTGACACAGAGATTGTTGATGAATCTGGTTTTATGGACGTATTAGCATTTTTAGATGACCATCCGCAATGTGGTATTGTCGGTCCAAAGCTAGTAAATGCTAAAGGTGTACTTCAATACTCTGGAAGAAATATTCCGACCACAAAGGAAAAGATGTATAAGGTTTTACCTTTTAAATCCTTTCGAAAAAAGGCCGAGTCCTTAGAACATGTCAACTATGATGAAGAAGATGACTTTTTCCCTGTAGGGTATTTGATGTCTGCCTGCTGGATTATGAGAAGAGATGCCTATGACCAGATCGGTTTATTGGATGAGCATATCTTTTATGCACCAGAGGATGTGGAATATTGTTTAAGAAGCTGGAGCTTAGGCTTAAAGGTCATCTATTATAAGAATTGTACAGTTTTACATCATTGGCAGAGAATTTCTAGAAAGAAATTTTTTAGTAAGCATAATTACGAACATATTAAAGGACTTAAGTATTTAAAGAGAAAGTATAAAAAGGAATTAAAGGTAATAGGGGGAAGAATCCTTGAAACAGTTGAATAGAAAAATTAAAATTTTGTACGTTCTTCCATCTATCACACAAAACAATGGTGTAGCAGCCTTTGTTTTTAATTATATACAGCATTTAAATATGGATTTATTTGAGATTGATATTGTGGCTAGTAATTTGCGGCCATCTCAGGCACATATCTCCTTTTGTGAAAATAAAGGAATTCGCCTCTTTTTAGTAAAGAATTTAAAGGAACATTCTTTATTAGAATTAAGAAAGGATATCCGTAATTTTATGCGAGAGCATCACGACTATGATATTTTGCATTGCAATGTAACAACCCAAGGAATTTTTTATTTAAAGTATGCCAAGAAATATAAAATACCAGTTAGAATTATTCATAGTCATGCGACTAAGGGAGCAGAATCGACACTTAAAAATATCCGTAATCGTTTGATAGCAAATTTGGTTTTAAGAAAATCTAATGTCTATTTTGCATGTTCAGACTTGGCTGGGAAATATTTATTTCATAAGAAAAAATATACAGTAATCAATAATGCAATTTCAATGGAGGCATTTCAAAAGAATTTAGAATTGAAACACCAGCTAGTAAAGGAATATCATCTAGAGGATAAGTTTATTTTAGGATTTGTAGGAAGACTTACAGACCAAAAGAATGTTTTCTTCCTATTAGATATTTTAAAAGAAGTAAAAAAAATAAATTCAGATGCTGTTTTGGTGGTTGCTGGAACTGGTGTTTTAGAAGCTCGTATGAAGGAGTATACAGAGGAAGCAAATTTGTTAGATTCAGTACTTTATTTAGGAGAAATCACAGATTCCTATCGAATCTATAATTTGTTTGATTGTTTCGTACTCCCTTCAAAATATGAGGGATTGCCTGTTGTAGGAATTGAAGCACAGGTCAATGAGCTTCCATGCTTTTTTTCGGATAAAATTACAATAGAGGTAAAAATATTAGATACTACCCGTTTCCTAAGTATTGATTCTCCTCAGGTATGGAGTGAAGCAATCACAAGTTTTGATTTTTCTCAAAAACCGTCAAAATTAGCTTCTTATGAAAATTATAATATTCTTGAGGAAAGCAAACGTTTAGAATCTCTTTATCTGAGCTTATTGACTAAATGAGGTGAGACTATGTCAGATAATTCTGTCGTATTAGAAAAATTACATGTGGTTTTATTGTCTATCATAAAGGATATAGACAAGATTTGTAAAGAAAATGGAATTACATATTATCTTGCTGGAGGGTCTGCATTAGGGGCAATTCGGCACCAGGGCTTTATTCCTTGGGATGATGATTTGGATATTTTAATGGATATAGAAAATTATGAGAAATTTAAAAGGGTATGTGAGGAAAAGCTTGATACAACCAAGTATTATTTTGAAAAGGGAAATACAGAGGAATTTCCAATGCTATTTTCTAAAATTCGCTTAAGGAATACGACCTTTTTAGAGGGATACGAGAAATATTGTAGACGTGGCTGTTTGGGTATTTACATCGATATTTTTCTATTGCACAATACTACCAAAAATAAATTTTATCAATTTAAGCAATTCTTATATACTAGATTATTGGTTGCGAACAGCTTAACAAAAATTGGGTACCATACAACAAGCCGCTTGAAGAAAATGGTACTGAACTATGCAAGTAAGCTTTCTGTTAAACGAAAGAATAAGCTTTTGAAATATGTTACCAAGTATGACCATCAGAAGACAGAACTATATTGTGAGTTTGTAGGTCGTGGTAAAAAGAAGAATAAGATTTATAAAAAGAATATGTTTGGTGAGGGCAAATATGTCCCTTTTGCAGGAGAAAATTTATTAGTTCCTGCTCAAATTAAAAATTATGTTGTGCAGCTTTTTGGGGAGGATTGTATGGAACTACCTCCTGAAAATAAAAGAGCTACACTTCACGTAAAATATATTGATTTTAATCGTGAGTTGTCATATGAACAGGCGATTCAGCAGTTAGAACAATTAGAAGAGGAGAAAGACAGAAATGAATAAGGTTGGATGCATTATTTTAGCAGCAGGGCAGGGAACCAGATTTGGAACACAGAAGCAATTTATTCAATTTAAGGGAAAAGAATTATGGAGACATATTTATGATAAAATGTGTCAGGTGGTTCCTGCAGAGGATATTGTAGTAGTTGGTGTAGATGTAAGAGGCGGAAACACACGTTCTTGTTCTGTAATCAATGGCTTAGCAGAGCTTAAAAAAAGAAAAGACTATGAACGAGTAATCATTTTGGAGGCTGCAAGACCTTTAGTAACTTTAGATCAGCTTCATGCCATTGTAGAGGATGATCATCTTTCTACCACGTTTGTTACTCCATTGGTGAATACTATCATTCGCAAGGATGGAAGCTATTTGAATAGAAGTGAATACTACAATATGTCCACACCTACTGGATTTGATTTTAAATTATTATATGATGCATATATGAGTGGTAAGTTTAATGATATGACGGATGATACAAGAGTAATGTATGAATACTATGGTATTAAAGCTAATTTCCTCTCAGGTGCTGATAACCTGTTAAAATTAACTTATCCTTCTGATTTATATATCTTGGAAGAATTGTCTAAAAAATACGAATGTTAGGATGGATGCTGTTATGAATTTAGTTTCTTCCAAAAAAATGCTTTTGGATGCACAAAAGAAAAAATATGCGATTGGGGCATTTAACGTCGAAAATATAGAGATGATTAAGGCAGTTTTAGATATTGCCCAAAAATATCAATCTCCTTTGATTTTGCAGACCACCCCATCAACATTAAAATATCTTAGACCATTAGCCTATAAGAATATGGCAGAAGCCATCTTGGCGGATAAAACAGTTCCTGTTGCCTTGCATTTGGATCATGGAGATTCTTATGACTTAGTTTTAGAGGCTCTAAAGGCTGGTTATACCTCCATCATGATTGATGGGTCTAAGCTTCCTTATATTGAAAATGTCCGTCTTACGGAAAAGGTTCACCAAATATGTTCGGCATTTGATATTCCTGTAGAGGGAGAGCTTGGAGCAATCGGCGGGAAAGAGGATTCTTTGAATTCTAAGCTGATTTATACAAATCCAAGTACAGCTGCTGATTTTTCTGAAAAATCAGGAGTAGATTCCTTAGCCGTAGCAATAGGCACAGCTCATGGAATTTATAAATCAACCCCTAAGCTTGACTATGAACGATTGACTCAAATTCGGGAAAAGGTTGATGTTCCTTTGGTTTTACATGGTGCTTCTGGATTGACAGAGGAACAAATCCAGGAGTGTATCGGTCGAGGGATCTGTAAGGTGAACTTTGCGACTGAGCTTAGAATTGTTTATTCGGATGCAATAAGAGCCTATCTATCTGAAAATACTAAAGAATTTGACCCTAAAAAATATGGGGCAAAGGCAATGCAAGCTGTAAGAGAGAAGGTTTTAGAAAAGCTAAAAATTGTGAACTCAATTGGCCGTGCTTGTCAGTATGACCCTAAGCTTGTAATTTTTGACTTTGATGGAACAATGGTAGATAGTGAAAAAGTATATATCCAATTTTGGATGGAGGCTGCCAAAGAATTTGGGTTTGAGCTCAGCTATGAGAATGCATTAAGATTGAGAAGTCTAGATGCAGAGGATGCAGAGGAATTGATAAAAGAAACCTTGGGAAAAACTGCAGATTATCATGCGATTCGAGCAAAGAGAAAAGAACTGATGGCTCCATATTTGGAGAAGCATCCATTAGAATTAAAAAAGGGAATTGTAGAGGCCTTAGAATATTTGTCTTCTAAGGGTTATAAAACAATTATTGCCACAGCTTCTAATCAGGAAACTGTTCTTAAGAAATTACAGGATTTAAAACTAAATTCTTATTTTAGTGAAGTAGTATCTGTAAAGAATGTTTCTCGGGGGAAACCACATCCTGATATTTATTATCATATCCAAGAGCTTTTCCATATTCCTACAGAGGACATGCTGGTTATAGAGGATTCTCCTAATGGTATTGTCGCTTCTAAGACAGCTGGCTGTAAAACGGTTATGATACCTGATTTATCTGAGCCTGATTCTAGCCTGGAAAAATTGATTGATGTAGTCTTACCAGATGCTAGTTATTTGAAAAACATCTTTAAATAATATTGTTTTAAAATTTTTATGAAAGGAGTATTGATGTGAAGACTATCCTGAATTTAATATCTAAAAATAAAAAAACCTTTTGGATGAACGCATTCGTTATCTTTGCAATTTTACTTGCTTTCATAAGTAATAATCGGTTTATCATGATGGGAAGCTTGGTTTTATTTTATGTACTTATTTTTGCATCTAAACTTCCAGTTTCCTATAGTCTTGTCTTTTTCTCTCTACCACTAATGGGAGTGTTTGACAATCTCGGATTTAAATATTTCTTTAATTTTGCAATTATAGTCTTATTTATAAAGCTTATCTTTTATATTTTCACGCATAGAATCAAAATAAAGTATCCTATTATTTTATTTGGTATCCTATTCTTGTTTTTATATGATTGCTTGAACGCAATGATTAATAATTTATTTTCTTTGTCTTATTTGGGAAACTTTAATATTTGGATAACGTATCTTATATTATTTTTGACGATTTCTATTTTTTCAGAAATCAGCATAAAAAAGATATATTATTACTTTTATACTGGCTTTGTCTTTAGTGTATTTTTATGTGGAGTCAGTGTATTAATGAAGTGGGGATTTCATATTCCGACAGCCTATCGTTTTGTGGGAATGAGTAGAGATCCTAACTATTATAGTATATTTGCCTTGTCCTTAATTTTAGCTGCCCCTATTTTATTTAACTCAAAGAGAAAATGGTTCTTTATGGTTTCTGTTTTCGCAATGGGAATTTTATCCATCTCTAAAATGTATATCCTTATGGTTTTTGGATGCTTGGGATTATACCTGCTTAAATACTTTTATGACCTTGTTTTTCTACAAAGAAAAATACGCTTTGAAAAGGTAATTTTAGGTATTGGTGTAGGTATTGCTGCGATAGTATTTTTGTCTGTTTCTGGGCTGATGGGGACTATATTAGATAAATATATATTTAGACTGGGTACAACAACACTTACGACAGGAAGAGACTATTTGCAGTCTACCTTTATGCATAAGTTATTTAGCGAGACACAGACATTCTTGTTTGGTAGAAGCCTAGATTATAACTATGTTTATATGATACAATATAGTCAGAGTAGTGCGATGGTTGCTCATAATACATACATCGATGTATTGATGACCTTTGGTATTTTTGTTGGTCTTTTCTATGTCTTATTTTTAATTTATATCTTCAGCAAGTATCCAAAAACGTCTTCCTTTACCTATTCTAAATTTGTTTTGATAGCGTTCTTTATCATTTCTATATTTTCTTTAAGTTATTTGAAGATTGATAGCTTTATCTTTATTGTATTATTTATTTTAATTTGTGTAAAAAAGGGTGGTGAATGGTCAAATGAAAATTTACGTAATCACGCATAAAAAAATTGATTTAAATCTTCCACCTGAATATAAACTACTTTCTGTAGGAGCTTATAATGGAACAGAGGATGGCATGTATTCTGATCAAATAGAGGAGTCTATTTCCTCTAAGAATTATTGTTTCTGTGAACTAACTGGCTTATACTGGATTTGGAAGAACCAAGCAGAAGACATTATGGGTCTAGTTCATTACAGAAGGTTTTTTTATAAAGGCAATAAATTACTATCTAAAAAAATAATAGATAAGGCTTTGCAAAATCATGATATAATTCTTCCTAAAAAAGCATATCTTCGAGAATCAAATGCAAAGCATTATCTAGCATGTGGATATGAGAAGGATTTGCAAACGTTAAAAAAGGTCATTATAGAAAAATATCCAGAAATGGAGAAAACCTTTGATTCCTATTTCAATTCCTATCAAACCTATTATTATAATATGATGATAACCAGCGAGGCCATCTTTAAGGAGTATTGTTCTTGGCTATTTGATATATTATTTGAGGTAGAAAAACGAATTGATATTAGTTCTTATCCAGACTATCAAAAGCGTATATTTGGATTTATGTCTGAACGGTTATTAAATATTTTTGTTTTATATAGAAATTTAAATGTTAAGGAGTATCCAGTCTATCGTTCGGATAGTTCGGCTTATTCCAGATGGAAAGGGAATTTTAAAAATAATATTAAATTTATTTTCAGTAGATTTAAGAGGTGATACAATGGTAGATTACTTAATTGTAGGAGCAGGATTATATGGCGCAGTTTGTGCATATGAATTGAATAAAAAAGGATATAAGTGTCTTGTTATAGATAAGAGAAACCATATTGCTGGAAATATTTATACAGAAGATATGGAGGGCATTCAGGTGCATAAGTATGGAGCTCACATTTTTCATACCTCCAATCCAGTGATTTGGAACTATGTAAATCAATTTGCAGAGTTTAATAATTATATCAATTGTCCTGTTGCAAGATATAAGGATGAGTGCTATAACCTACCATTTAACATGAATACCTTTACAAAGCTTTGGCCAGATGTTTTTACTCCTGAACAGGCCAAACAAAGAATTGAGGAGGAGCGTAAGGATTGTTATAAGGAGGAACCTAAAAATCTAGAGGAGCAGGCCATAAACCTAGTTGGCAAAACCATTTACGAAAAGCTAATTAAAGGGTATACTGCCAAGCAATGGGGAAGACCTTGTACTGAGCTACCAGCATTTATTATTAAGAGATTGCCTGTACGCTTTACCTTTGACAATAATTATTTTAATGATCGCTATCAGGGAATTCCCATTGGAGGGTATACCCAGCTTATTCAAAATATGCTAAAGGGAGTTGAGGTTCAGCTGAATGTTGATTTTTTTGAGCATCGTAAGGAGTTGGAGGCTCAGGCGAAGAGAATAATCTATACTGGTCCAATTGATCAATTTTTTGAATATTGTTATGGAACTTTAGAATATAGAAGTGTTCGTTTTGAAACTGAGGTTTTAGATTGTTCAAACTATCAAGGTAATGCAGTAATCAACTATACAGAATATGAAATTCCTTATACAAGAATTATAGAGCATAAGCATTTTGAGTTTGGAACTCAGGATAAAACAGTTATTTCTAAAGAATATTCCTCTGCTTGGAAGCTAGGGGTTGAACCTTATTATCCAATCAATGATGAAAAGAATATGAGTTTATATAAAAAATATAAGGAGAAGACAAAGGAAATTCCTAATGTCATCTTTGGAGGACGTTTAGGACAATATCAGTATATGGATATGGATGATGTAATTGAGGCTGCTCTTAGGATGCTAGAGGAGGAAGCTTAATGGAAGGTCAAGAATCAATCCAGCAGGCTCCAGCTTCTCCTGAACCTAAGAAAAGAAAAAGTGTAAAAAAGAATTATATCTATAATGTGATCTACCAGCTATTCTTAGTTTTGGTTCCTTTAATTGTTACACCTTATATATCAAGAGTTTTATCACCAGAAGGAGTTGGAGAGTATAGCTTTTCCTACTCCTTAATTACCTATTTTACGATATTTGGTTCTCTGGGCTTTGGATATTATGCTCAAAGAGAAATTGCTAAATATCAAAATCAAAAGGAAAATCAAAGTAGAATATTTTGGGAAATTAATTTGTGTAGACTTGTTTCAGTGGGTATAGCCTTATTGCTGAACATCATGTTGTGTCTATTTCAGGTTTATGATAAATATACCTTGTTGATGTGGGTGTTTTCAATAAATATCTTCGCCATCGCTTTTGATATTTCCTTCTTTTTTCAAGGCAATGAAGAGTTTGGAAAGCTAGTACTTCGTAATGTCATAATAAAAGCAATCTCCATTGCCTGTATCTTTATCTTTGTTAAAAACGAACAGGACGTTTGGATTTATGCACTTATTAATGCAGCTATGCTTATCGTCAGCAACTTATCTATGTGGGGATATTTGCCTAAGCTATTGGTAAGAATAC
This sequence comes from uncultured Mollicutes bacterium, assembly GCA_900540705.1. Classification (GTDB taxonomy): domain Bacteria; phylum Bacillota_I; class Bacilli_A; order Acholeplasmatales; family Anaeroplasmataceae; genus Pelethenecus. The sequence continues at coordinate 30,535 of UQGR01000004.1, read as the reverse complement.
CCATCAAGTCTTTGCGTCCATTTAAGCATTTGAAAGGGACCTTAAAGCTTTTTATTCCAACAATTGCTACTTCAATCTATACGGTTTTGGATCGAACCTTAATTGGTGTTTTAATCCCTGATACCTATACTGTCATAGAGAATGGAAAAGAAGTAGTTAAACGTATATCTGATTTGGAAAATGGACTGTATGAACAATCGGAAAAGCTAGTTAAAATGGCAATGACTATTATCACTTGTTTTGGTAGTGTAATGATTCCAAGAAATAGCTATGAAATATCACAAGGAAATTTAGATAAGGTTAGACAAAATATTTATACCTCCTCTAGGCTGGTCTGGTTGGTTGGAGTTCCAATGGTTTTAGGTCTAATCGCCACGGCCTCCAATTTTGTTCCTTGGTTTTATGGTGAGGGATATGAAAAATGTATACCTCTAATTTCTATATTCAGTGTATTGATTCTGCTGATTGGCTTTAGTAATATTTTTGGTTTACAGTATCTAGTTCCCTCAGGTCATGATAAAAGCTTTACCATCGCGTTACTTTTAGGGGCAGTTTTAAATCTTATCTTAAATTGTATTTTAATTCCATTCTATTGGTCCTTCGGTGCCGCTATAGCTTCTATCATTGCAGAATGTATTGTGACTATAACGATGGGGATTATGGTTTCCAAGCAAATCAGCTTAAAGAAAATCATTCTATGTTCCTGGAAATATCTTCTTTCAGGTATAGTTATGTTTATTCCTGCATGGTTTTTAGGTAAGTATTTAGAATCTAGTATTTTGAACTCCTTAATCATTGTAGGCTGTGGTATAGTCATTTATGGTGTTATGCTTTTAATTTTAAAGGAGCAATTCTTATATGGATTTATAAGAAAAATTTTCAAAAGAAAAAAAATTAAAACTAATTCATAGAAAATATATAAAATGTATGATTATCTGAGGTGGAAAAACAATGAGTAGGCTTTGGAAGAAAATATGCAGTATTGCAGGAATAAGTCTTATTCTAATCGTTGGAATTGGGATTACCTTATATTTTACATTGAAGAAGGAAGACCCTGAACCAAAGAAGATAGAGTATAAGGTTAGCTTAGAACAGGATGCCTTGAATTTTATATTTATTACCGATTTGCATATGGATACATCGGCAGAAGATTATGCTTTCATTTTTGAGCAATTAGAACTAATTAAAAAGTTGGCTACGGAAAATGAATTAGATTTTATAGCAATTGGCGGAGATATCTATAATGGCATGGTAATGACGGGAAAAGAAGATGCGTATGCCTTATTAGATTCTGTGTCTTTATTTTTTAAGGATTTAGAGATTCCAGTTTTAATATTAAAAGGGAACCATGATGATAATAGCTATTGTTACTACTATGAAAGAGATTCTTATTATGACCGGAACCCTGAATATATTTTATCACCAGAAGAGTTTTATAATCATACGATGAAATATTATGAGAAATATATCAGTGGATACCAGGATAATTATTTTTATATTGATTTTCCTAAAAAGAACACGAGAGTGGTCTGTTTAAACTCTACGGATTATGAATATAAATTAAATGAAGAAAATAAATTAATTTATAGTGGCAGATTAGATATGGGATATACGGAAAAACAATTGCTGTGGCTAAAGGAAAAGGCATTAAATAATCCAAATATCAATTATCTTTTTCTTGCTCATGATTATCAAAGTGAATGTAACTACCGAAAATCAAATAATCTTAAAGCTTTGTTCTCTCTTTTAAAATCTTTAAGTAATCATACGATGTATGAAGGTGAAAACTTTACTTGTAATTTTATGGATTATCAGTCTAAAGTCGTTGCCTATCTTTGTGGACATTTGCATGCAGATAGTGTGTTTTACAGTAATGAAATAGATTGTCAAGTAATGCGAGTAGGCTCTGCAAAAATAGAAACCGAGGAATTAAGTGCTAAACAGACCAAGAAAGGACTCCAAAGATATATGGAGCGAGAATATACTGAAGAATACTACTTGTTTGATGTTGTCTCTGTAAAACAGACTATGGTATATACGCAAAGAATAGGGATAGGCAAAGACACTTGGTTTGTATATTAATTGCTTATTGTTATTTTTAGTCCATCTATTAAATATTTTATAGGATAAAAATTAATAATATCTTGAGGCTTGTCAGTTATTTATGACAAGCTTTTTTCTTTAAAATAAAAGAAATGCATATTTTTCTGGCTTTTTTGATGTGTAAAATACATATTTTTGAGTAAAAAAATTCAAAGGTACAAACACTTATTTTTAAAATCCGTAGTTTGTTAATACTATGAGGGTAGTTATATAATCGCTGCCCTTTTCTATTCTTTTATTATGAAAATTATGTCGAAACTTTTGACACGATTTTCTTTGACTTTACAGGATTTTACAAAATATAATTAAATTAGATAAAACTATTCTTAATGTTATAAATTTACTTTAATTTAAGGGGGAGATGGAATTCAAAGATTACAAAGAATCGTTCACTTTTTTAAAAAACTAAATAGAAAAAATTATAAGAGAGGTAGTAATATGAAAAAGATTGTTTTTTTAGTTTTTATTATTGTAGTATGTTCTTTTACGATTACAGGCATTTGTCTTGCTAATCAAAAGGACGCTTTTCCTAATTTTACTGAGGAAAATAAGTCAGAAGAAGTTCCAAAGCCAGAATTAGGAGAAGATTATTTAGAAAATGAATTTGATGCTCCAAATATTGAGGAACATCAAAAGCAGTGGTATGAATATGTTGGATTTGATATGGAAAATCCAAGAATACAAACTGCCGGGGATTTAATTTTTAATTTTTTTATGCCACAGGATACAGACATGGCTACGGTTATGAAAATAAGTGGTTTAAAAATGACAACGAAGGGAGAGGCTGGAAATATTGCAGGCCAAACTCAAACTATTACTGGATTAGATCAATATACAACAGCTAATTCTATATCTGTAGAGTATAGTGTTGAAAATAGTTTTTCATTAGGATTTGAAGAAAAAGTAAGTTCAGAAACCAAATTTGGATTCCTTATTGAAGAAGCCATTACACTAGAATTTGGTTCGTCCCAGCTTATGCAAACAGGAAAAGGTCAAACATTTTCAAGAACATTTAATGCTATACCAGAAGTTAATGGAACTATAGTGCCATGGCAAATAGTTAAGTATGATGTTGAAATGGCAATTCTTGTAAGAACATATACAACAGATTATAAACTCTGCGGTGAAGGGTATTTCTTCTTAAATTTAATGAGTGGTGTATGTAGAAGATGGGCAAACGGTTATATAGAGCATTGGAGAACAGGCGAAAAGGTTGTCGTAGAAGATTTTATGGGTAATTATTTAAGTCCTGAAAATCTTATAAATTCCATAATAAAAAACGGGTTATTCTAGGGAGGCTCTAAAAAATGAAAAAAATATTATTAATATTATTTAGTTTATTTTCTTGCTTGTTTTTGCTTATTTCCTGTACGAATGGTGAAATCGATAACTCCCAACAACTTATGGCTGTTCGTGTCTATTTATTAGGTGGAGAAACAAATACCAAGCCTGAAGGGGATGCTAAAATACCTTATGATTGGTATGAAAGTTTTGAACTTCCTACTGAATATGGAGATTGCACAATTCGATGGGAAAGCAATAAAGAAGATATAATATCTACATCGGGAGAATTTAACTTTCCTGAAATTGACACAGAAGTACAACTAACTGCCTATGTCAATGTTAAAAATCAACACGATACGTCTAAAAGTAATTTTGCTACTTTTACTATAACGGTTCTAGCCCATTATGAGTTAGACAATGATCGTTTATTTCAGCAATTAGAACAGTGGTTAAATGAGCAATTGCCAAATGAGACTTATTCAAATATAGTTCTTCCAACAGAAGGGCCTTCTTCAATTAAAGGAGAGGCGACCATTTCATGGGAGTCTAGTAATATACAGTTGATGAATAATAAAGGAGAGCGTTTGAATTTAGATTCTAGTAGTGATGTAACCTTTACAGGTAAAATCACATTAAAAAATAAAGCTACAAAAAATTATACAAAAGTTATTTCTATTCTTCCATTTAACCCAGAGGATGATGAAAACTTTTTTGAATTTCTTATGCTTTCTTTAGACGCTATTGTTCCAGAATTTCTTTGTGGAGATATTGAATTACCATTGTATATGCAATTGGGAAATGATGTGGCTTCAATTAACTGGAATATTAGTCATCCATCTATTTTAGAAACTACAGGAGCTTTCCATATTCCCGAAAAAAGAACAGATATAAGTATTACAGCCATAGTGACCTTACCTAATAAAAAGTTTAAAACCTTTTTAAAGAAAGTAACAGCTTTACCAGAAAATGATTATCCAGAAGAAATACAAGAAGTAATTAATGAAATAGAATATAAATTTAGAGATAAGTCATTTAGTTCTGATATTCCATCAAGCTATTTATTTACTGAGTATAATGGTGCAAAAGTAAGCTGGTCTTCTCTAAACAATAATGTAATAGATGGAGATGGCAAATTTAATCAACCAACTTATGATAAGAGCGTAACACTTGTTGCACGAATTTCTTTAGGATCCTATGTTGTAGAATATGGATTGAATTTGACAGCAAAAGGATTAGTGAGTATACCAGAACCTACTTCCATTGAAGCTTATTTAAAGAAACAAATTCTAAATAATGGTGTTATAGAATCCGATTTATATTTGCCAGGAAAATACAATGAAGCAGATGCAAGAGGGATTACCTCCAATGTTCTTTCTGAGGATGTAAAACTAACATGGAAAGTTAGTATGGGAGATGAATCCGTTTTAATTAATGGCAATCAAATTCAAAGAAAAAAGGAAGATGTCAAGAATGTTACTTTAACAGCTACACTAACCTTTGATAATGAGTATTTAGGAGAGATAAACTTATATAATGTTACCATTCAGGGAGTTTCTGATGTAGAAATGTACAGATATGCTAACAAGTATATAATAAATCATTTAACATTAAATTTATCTAATGATTTTGAACTGCCAATTTCCACTGATAAATATGATATTCAGGTTAGCTGGACAACCTCTAATCCTACAATGGCCAATGTGGAAAATGGTGTTGTTAAGGTTTCTCCAGGAGCTGATAATATGTCTAGTATTATTCTTTATGCTTCCTTAATGCAAGATGGATTACAATTTGGAGAGGATTTATCTTATAATGTAAATTTAGTGACCAATAGTAAAGTTATAGCAAAGCTAAATGAATATTCTGAAAATATACCAGATGAAACCTTAAGAAGGTATATGGTTTCTAGATTTGGAACATTTAATGTACTTACCGTAGATTCTTTTAAGAGTACAAATATGAAGGATGATAAGTGGTATACCTTAGATTTAAGCTATAATCCAAATGCACAAATAGATGGAAAAGGAATCAACAAAAAATTAACAAGTTTAAAGGGAATTGGATATTTAACTACCTTGCGAAAATTAAATATAACAGGACAGGATTTATTGCCAAATCTAGCAGAAGTAGCTCCTTTAAAAAATCTTGAAGTATTTATTGCAAGGAATTGCGGTGTTGGATTAAATGATGGAGGTGTAAATCCATTTAATCAATTGACGAATTTATCTATCTTAGATTTATCAAATAATAATATCACTACTACAAATATTTTAGGGAATCATTATTATAATAAACTACAATATTTGTATTTGGATAATAATTCAATATCTAGCGTTGAAAATTTAAGATTTGCAGAAAATATTGAATATTTAGCGTTATCTAACAATAATATCAGAGATATAACAGAATTAGCAAATTTAAAAAAGTTGAAATATTTGTCATTAGATAATAATAAAATAAATGATATTTCAAGTCTTTCTGTATCTTTGACACTTGAAGTAATAAATTTAAGTTGTCAGAACGCCGATTTTAGAGATGCTTCTGCATTAGAGTCGTTAATTAATTTAAGAAAATTAAATATTAGCAACAACGCCATTGATTCTTTAGAATTTATTCGAGACATGAAAAAACTAGAGGTGTTAGATGCATCTAGTAATAACATTTCTGCGGGTGCTTATGTTTTGAATGGCATAGTATCTTTAAGAAAATTGATTTTAAATGACAATAATTTAACAGGTAATACTAAATTTATTACAAACTTAGTCAATTTAAAGGTTCTACAATTAAGCAATAACAATTTTAGTAATACTAATTTTTCTTTAGATGTAAAAGGTTTAAAATCTTTAGAGGTCTTAGAAATTTCTTCCTACAATTCAAATTTTATTATTGAGAAGCTAGACTTTTTAAGTGAAATGCCAAACCTGATACATTTAGAAATTCCTGATGCAAAGATACCACAGACGTATACTGTAAATTCAGCTTCAAATCAAACAGAAGTTGATAATGTAGAAATGCTTTCTAAATGTGAAAATCTTATGTATTTAAACATTAGTGGAAATGCATTTACGAATCTTTCAAAATTGTCTAAGCTGGGGAATAGTTTAAAAGAACTAGTAATAGATAATTTAAATTTGACAGAGGAAGGCCAAAAGGGAGAAGATGGGAATCATATTTTACGTAGCTTTCATTTGGATGTTTTGTCCGCTTCAAACTGTAATCTTACCAAGTTAAGAGAAGACGGTGTATCCTATTTTGTTGATTATAGTAATGGATTATGGTATTTGAATTTATCAAATAATAAATTCAGTGAAGAAATTGATATAAACGATTTTTCAAATACTTCTCGATATAAAAATTTAAAATATCTAATAATAAATAATGATAAAAATGCGCCAAAAGTGGTTAATGCTCATAATTTGAAAAAGTTTGAAAATTTAGAAGCGCTAGGTCTTAAGAATAGTGATGTAATAGTAAATGGTGAACTATTGCTTCCAAAAGGATTAACATATATTAATTTTGCAGGAGTAAAAAATATTTACAATAGAGAAACTTTGAATTATTTATATAATAACTTTATAGATGCACAAGTTTATTTGGATCCTAATAGTAATTTGCCAGGGTTTAATCCAGATACGGAGATAAAGAGTATTGCCTCTTGTTTGAACTTACCTCCTATAGGATTAAAAAATGAATTCAAAGGAAATATCGACCAAAGCAATTATACTTTTGATTTAAGTCAGTTTATTAGTGAAGCTTGCGGATATGAGCCATTATCTGTTGAACTTGATAATTCATTATTTGAAATAATAACAGAAAATGGAAAACAAATTATCTATATTACTAAAGAGAATAGAGATAAGTTTTTAAGTGAAAATCAAGGAGATGTTACTATACCTATGATTGTTTCCTTTGATATTTATGATCAAGATGATATTCCTTCTAATTCTGTACAAACCATACTAATGATTAATGCAGATGCTCTCGTAGGATATACTGTTCACCATTATTATATGAATACAAATGGGGAGTACATTAAAGGAGATACTAGTTATGCGTATTATGAAAAATATACATCTAAAAAGAATGAACATGCAACTGTGACTGGGGCATTAATTTCTAGAGTTGGTTTTTCAAATCCAGAGGAAAAGTCTATCGTCTTACAAGAAGATGAAAACTTAAATGTAATAGAATATTACTATCCTCGAAACAAATATGCTATGACTTTTAAACAGAATAATGGTCAAGACGATAGAGTAGAGTATTTTTATTATCAGGAAGGGATAATTTATCCAGAAATAACTGCCAATGGATATCATTTCTTAGGGTGGTTAGGTGCAATAGAAACAATGCCTGCAAATAATGTTAGTTGTGAAGCGTTGTGGGAAAGAACTTCTACTGATGTTGTTCATAGAGACGGAACCAATATAAGAGTTACAGATAAGGATAAGGTTTATCAGGAAGTAAATCCTAATTTAAATATTGAACTATTAAAGTCTTTAGGATATACCAAACTTACCATTTCTATTACCTTTGACTGCCAAGAGGTTAATGATGGATATCAGGATCTTTGGATTTATACTCCTGGAGATAGGCAATTAGATTCCGCCACAGTGGAACATGGAAAAGGATATAAGGATACAAGCTGGTGGGCTCACACTGTTAGTTTTACTATCAATATCTCTGATGTTTCTAGTACAGGACTATTTAAGATTAGATGGGGTGCTCATGGAGGTATGGGAGATGACTGGAATTTAGGTAGAACCACCTATAAAATTACAGCAATACAATAAAAAAAGGATTAAGAACACTCTTTCAAGAAGTATTCATTATCTTTATAAAAACCCCTAAGGTTTAACTTTAGGGGTTTTCATATTATTTATTTTTTTTGTAAGGATTTTTGCTGCCAGAGACTTTTTTAAAAATGATAAATCCGATTAAACAACAGCCAAGTACGATGGATAATATAGTTGCAATATTATTTAAGGTATAATTTGGAATCTCTTCAGCGGATATTTTAATTTGAGTTGAATATATATTTCCAAATTTATCGGAAAGATTGATGGTATACTTTCCCTCCTGATTTAGTATTGCACCATTTTCAGATAGCTGATCGTTGATAGTTAACGTATAATCCCCATCAAAAGAAATGATGGCTGTAGTATTATTTTGTGAGGCTTCAATAGTTAACTTTTCCTTTAATGAGCTTTCATTTTCATAATAATATTCAAAATAATATTCTGTAATATTCCCTGCCAAGTCTATAAATTTTACATGATAAGTTCCATTATATAATTCCATGTTATTTGTTGTAATGGTTTCTTTTTCAAATAGAATATCATTTACGTAGGTAGTAATGTTAGCTTCGTAGTTTAAATCTATAGTTACTTTTTTATTTGTATAACCGCCATTTTCTACGCCGATTAACTTGCAGATAGGATTGGTTTTATCAATAGTAAATTCATAAGAAGAAGTATTCCCATATTTATTGGTTAGATGCACTATGTAATCTCCCTCTTCAGAAATGATTGTTCCTGAGGTATAAATATTACCATTGAGGGTAGCTGTACAGGAACTTTCTTCCCAAGTGAAAGTAACATCTTGATTTGTGAAATTGCCTTTTCCATTAAAGGTTCCATTGAGTAATCCAGAAGGCTTAGCTTGTGAAATGGAGAAGCTATAGGAGGAAGTATTCCCAGCTTGGTCTATAATTAGGAACGTATATTCTCCATCCTTTCTAATAGAACTTCCTTTTTCATAGCGTTCATTATTTAAATAGGTTGTACAGTTTGCCTCTTGCCAGGTAATATAAACTGGTTTATTTGTATAGCCTTGATTCTCTACTCCACTTAATTCAGCTATGGGCGCTGTTTTATCAATGGTGAAGGTGTAGGTAGAATTATTGCCATAACGATCCTTTAAAAGAACCGTATAAAATCCTTCTTCCTGATAGCCATTTCTATCATAAGGTTTATCATTGACTAAACACTCACAACCAGAATAATATATTTTAACCATAGAGTTTGATAGATTATATTCATTGATTCCCTCAAGAGTTGCAGAAGGCTTTTGAGTAGAAATATTAAAGGTATAAGTATTGGTGTTTCCAGCCAAATCTTTTAGAATTAATTCATATTCTCCATCCTCTATGATAGGAGTTCCGGAGCTATAAGGTAAAGCATTTAAGGTTGCGGAAACTTGCTTATCCTTCCAGGATAGACTAACTGGTTTATTGGTGTAGCCCTGATTTTCCACTCCATCTAATATTCCCTCTGGCTTGGAGGTTTTAATCCAAAAGAAGAAAGAACTTGTATTTCCGACAGCGTCCATTAGTTTTAATTCATATTCTCCATCCTCTGTAATGGAATCTCCTGAAGCATATGTGGTATCATTCAGGGTTGCTGTAGCATCCTCAATATCAAATAGAAAAACTACAGAGGAATTCCCATAATTATTTTCATTTAGTCCTTGAATTTCCTTTATGGTAGGTGCAGTTTTGTCAATGGTAAATGTGTAGGTTGTAGAGTTTCCGATTTTATTTTGTATAATAAAGGTATAGAAGCCTTCTTCGGTTATCTTTTTACCAGAGGTATAGCTTTGGTCATTTAAGGTTGCAGTACAATCGCTTTTAAATTCTAGATACACGGTTTCTTTTGTAGATTGGCCATTTTCTACTCCAAATAGCTTAGCCAAAGGTGCTGCATAATCAATCTGCATAAAAATTTGTTTTTGGTTACCCAAGGCATCCCATATCTTAAAGATATATTCTCCAGTTTCCTTTATGAGCTCTTGATTGTAAGGCACTCCGTTCATTTCTGCTATACAATTTTCCTCCTGCCATAAGATATAGAAGGAATGATTGATGATTGTATTTGGAGATAAAATGTTTGCTGACTCGTCATATATAATAATATCAGGTGCAGTTTTATCGATGCTGAAGGTATAGAAGGCTTCATTGCCAAGCTTATCCATAATTTTAAATTCATAAAAGCCTTCCTCTCGAATATAGGTTCCAGAGGTATATTCCTTTTCATTTAGGTAAGCGGAACATCCACTTTCTAGCCAAGTAATATAAACTGACTGATTAGTTGTCTTTCCATTTTCTACGCCAAATAGGTTTATAGAAGGTGCAGTTTTATCAATGATGAAGGTATATGTCGTACTATTGCCCACCTTGTCTGTCAGTATAAGCTCGTAGCTGCCTTCCTCAATTATTTCCCTTCCAGAGGTATAATAGACTCCATTTAGAGCCGCAGTGGCATCCTCTTCATCAAAGGTAATGCTTACAACTGTGTTCGTTGTCCCATTTGGCTTAACGCCATTTAATGTTGCCACAGGAGGGGTTTTATCTATAGTAAAGGTATAGACGTTTGTATTGGAAAATTTGTCAGTGAGGATAATCGTATAGGTGCCTTCTCTAGTAATGGCTGTTCCTGAAATATAAGCTTGATTGTTGAGTGTAGCAGTAGAAGGTGCTTCAAAGTAAAAGGATACAATTTGATTTGTCGCCTGGGTATTTTCCACGCCGTTTAATATGCCTTGTGGAGCCTTTGTAGATATTTCAAAACTATATGTATCTGTATTTCCAGCTAAATTTTCAACTATCACTTCATAAACTCCATCTTCGGTAACCTTAGTACCAGATTCAATAGCTATACCATTTAATAGTACTATATAATCCTCATTCCATGACAAGGTTACAGGCTGATTTGTATTTCCCTTTGAATCAATTCCTGAAATCGTAATATGTGGGACAGAGCGGTCTATGATAAAGTGAATAGAGGAAGAATTTCCTGCTGTATCGGTTAAAACAAAGGTATAGGTTCCATCAGAAATTAAGGTATCTCGGATATAGCTTTTATCATTTAACATGGCCACGCATTGAGATTCAGACCAGGAAATAGACAGTCTCTTATTACAATACTGATTTTCATTAAGCTCTTGAGATAATTGAAATACAGGAGGTGTTTTATCAATGGTGAAGGAATAACTATTTGTATTTCCAGCAAGATCAGTAATTTGAATTTTGTGTGTTCCCTCTTCAGAAATGATGGTTTGTGGTAGATAGATTAAGTCATTTAGTAGTACAGTACAATCCTCTTCTTGCCATTCAAAGGTTACATTTTGATTCGTTATAGAATTAGCTATAACCCCATGTAGTATACCTGTAGGAGCAACGGTATCTCTAGTTAATGTATATATGGAAGAATTACCAAATTCGTCTAGAATCGTTATTGTATATTCTCCATCAGTAGTAATGACTTTTCCTTTTGAATAGGCCATATCATTTAACGTACAGCTTAATTTATTATCCTTTGAATCTGTCCATGTAATATAAAATCTTTGATTTGTTATAGAACCATTCTTCAAAAGGGTATCGTTATAGTCGTAGATAAGAGCTGTTGGAGGAGTATAGGAAATAGAGACAGTAGAGGTAACGATAGTTCCTGCAATATTGATTACCTGAATTGTATGCACTCTAGCCATCGAGATAACAGCTTCCTTTGTATAAATCGCATCATTTAAATAAACCGAATAATCTCCATCCCATGTGATATAAAATCCGGTGTTGATTTTAGCACCAGAAGATAGCTCATTTCCGTTAACATCTACAAGTTTAAACTCTGGAGTGCTTAAATCTAATGTGCAGGTATAGAGAGCTGAATTTCCATAGCGGTCTGTTATAGTAAGATTATAGGTGTTTGCGGTAGTAAGCAGTTTTCCAGAGGAGTACAAGACGCCATTACAATAGGCGGTACAATTGTTTTCATCCCATTCAAATTTGATTCGTGTATTCACTATTGACCCATTTTCCACTTCATAGCGTCCACTCATAATTCGAACCTTTGGAGGTGTCCAGTCAATGGTCACCGTCTTTTCAACAACATTTCCGGCAATATCCATCAGTTTGAAAATATTTTTTCCTTCCTTACGTAAATAGGAGTTTTTCTCATAGGGAATTCCATTCAAAAGAACAGTAATCCCCTCCTCTTCCCAGTCCATTCGTATGGTCTTGGAGGAGGTGGTTATTCCAGTCTCAATTGGTGTATCTCGATCATAGAGAATAGAAGTAGGTGCTGTTTTGTCTATTTCTATTGTATAGGTAGCCGTTGAATCCGCGTTACTTAAAATAAATTCATAGATACCTTCTATGGAAATAGGGGTTCCTGAGGAATACTTCGCTCCATTTAAGGTACACGTATATTCATATTCGGTATTAAAGCTGAAATAGATTGGCTGATTGGTTATACTTCCAGAGGGGATAGAGGTTGCTGGATTTCCGGCATAAAGCTGACCAAAAGGTTTCCCCTTTTGGAGTACCTCTGATGTTGTAGAGGAATTTCCAAAAACATCGGTTATCATTAGAGTATAGGTTCCACTTTCTACAAAGGTCAATTTTGTTGCATCTGTGGAAATAGGTATATCGTTGGCATCCTTAGTAAGGTATGTAGAATTGCCTTCTATATCTGTATATTGTACTAAAATGTTCGTTATTTGATTTTGAACTAGCTTCTGATATAAAATTTCAAAATGTAAATCAATGATTATACCATCTATTTTTGTGATTTCAGAGGTGGTTTGAGGTCCAGAATATAAAATGTAAATCGTATTTGTAGAGGATTTATTTCCAAAGATGTCATAGGTGTCAATGATATAGGTGCCCTCCTTTGAAAGCTCTGCACCATCATCTGTGATAAAGGAGGTTGTCTTTTCATTATTTAAGGAAGTATATTGAATTTTCAGGATATTATGCTCAGGATAATTTGAGTTGAGAGCTAGGGTTAGAGACATAGAGCTATATAAAATATGCTCATTCTGTAGGGTTGTTGTATAGACAGCATCCTTTACGTTTCCGGGAGTAAGTACGGAGTAAGTGATTGGCGTTATGTTTAATATTACGACATACTCTAACATATTTCCCGCACGATCCGTTTCTCTTACATAGTTGTAGCCTTCAGATAGAATGGCTTTATTCGTATGTGGAATATAGGTGGTATGGTCCTTAGAAACGGAAATAGAGGTTGTTGATTCTGCTCGATTCAAGGTATAGCTGGTTTGATTGATATAAAAACAGGAGTAATATAAATCTTGGTTATATGCCTTTTGAATATTTTCTTCACTATCAAAGAATCTGTATTTTTCTTCTATAGATTTTTGAATATAAAATTGGATGGAATCGTAGAGATTTTGATAATCGAAGTAAACAACAATTTTTGAGTTGGTTGTTCGGCTTTTATATAGATAAATGGTGTCACCAATTGCTACATTTGGTAAATTTTCATAATCGTAAAACTCAGTAACAGTTCCATAGTACTTAGAGGTGAAAACCGTTTGTCCTGTATAGGATATAGAATCTACAGTGGAATTTTCTCTATTCCAGGCAAAGTCTATTGCCTCTTTTTGAGTTGCAAAGGAGAAGTCCTGTCCTTTCACAAAATTGGAATTGGTGTAGGTATAATCAAAGGTATTATACCAATGATTTATCCACGAATAGTTATTTTTTATTAAAGCATTGTAATTATTAGAATCTGGTGTTTTATCCACTATAAAGGAGTAAGTAGTATAATTTCCATAGGTATCTTCAATGCGTATTTCATAGTTTGTGTCATCCTCTAAGGTAGAACAAAGAATTGTAAAATCATTTCTATATTCAATGTTTTGGAAAAGGACATGAGCTGTAGGATCATTCCAGCTGATGGTTAAAACAGAAGAATTATTTCCATAATATACAGAATCTAAATAACTATAATAGCCTGAGATTGACGCGGTAGGAACAGATGACTTTAGGTCAACAGTATAGGTGGTAAAATTTCCAGCTTTATCGGTCAATATAAAGGAGTAGCTTCCATCCTCTAGTGTAGTTGTGGATATGGAGCTGCCAGAGGTATAGGAAGTGTTATTGAAGGTGGCAGTAGCCTCATCCTCTTGAAATGTAAACTTAAGCACAGAAGAAGCATTGGCCAAGTAGATGGAATCCTTAACTGAAGTATATCCAGATAAAATACCTTCTGGTGGAATGGTGTCTATGGTAAAGGTATGAGTAACTGTATTTCCAGCTTTATCGATTAAATATAGAGTGTATTCTCCATCTCCAAAGGTGGTAATAGAATAGGAGGCAGTTTCCCTTAAATAAATAGGGTCATCCGCATCCTTTTTTATATAGGATGCAGCATCAAGCATGAAATCATTTATTTGAATGCGGAAATCATAATTATAATAGCTTTTATCTATATTTGTTGTGGGACAGGTCATGTCCATATGAAAAATAATATTGGCTTTATTACCAGCTCGGTCAGTACATTCTACCTCATAGTGGCTATCTGTCGTAGCTGAAACTCGATATTGACCATTAGTAAGTGTAACGACCTCACCATTTATTTTAACCTCCTGTATTCCAGAAACCTCATCAAAAAAGGTTAAGGTCTGACTGGTTCTATAATAGGAATTCTGTGTAACTCCAGTAATTGTAGGAGCTGTCGTTTCAATGGTAACCTGCTGAGATTTGGTGTTTCCGGCCTTATCGGCAATCCAGAAGGTATAACTTCCCACATTGGAAAAATTGGTGTTGGTTGTGAAACGCTGTTTTTCCCCACCTTCAAAGGAGTAAAAGCATTCCTCTTCATTTATGGCAATGTTATCCGAAAATGTGACATTTATTTGTTGGTTGGTATAGGCATTGTTTAAAAGGGCCTGTCCCTTAGATGTGATACCTATCGTAGGAGCCGTTTTATCAATGATGAGATATTTTGTTGTACTATTTCCTGCCTTGGTGGTCACTATAATACGATAGGTTCCTTCACTAGATAAGTTCAAAGGATTGGCATTCGTTTTATTGACAGAACCGCCATTTAGAGTATAGCTGACCTCTAGAATTGGGCTGTAGGAGGAAGTAAACTCAATGCTTTCGGATTGTCGCGTATAATAATATGAATCTCTCAGTATAGAATTTCGAAATACCATATTCGGAGAAGAGGTATCTAAAAATAGATTTACAGTTGAGCTATTTCCTGCAATATCTGTTGCGGTTAAAACCTTTCTTCCAGATTCATAATTCCTAGCATTTATACTAACACTGGTGGTGTTTTCAGCTATCTTTTGACCATCAAAGGTAAAGGTGACTCGTTCATTAGAGGTAATGGAAAGAGTACCATTAGAATAGTAGATATTGTTGGAAAAGTTATTGTGATTTGTAACAGATAAATTGGGATCCGTTTTATCAATGGTAAAGCGGATAGAAGAGGAGTTGCCTGCTTTATCTGTAACCTCAACCTCATAGGTACCATTATTGGAAAAGGAATAAGAGGAGGCAAGACTTTTTTCTTCGTTGTTAATTTTTAATTTGGCTAATCCATTTTTATCGGAAAAGGTTAAGGTTTGCGTGGAATTGTAGTAGCCATTATTTGTAACTCCAGTAATTGTAGGGGCTGTCTTGTCTATGGTAAATCTTCTTTGTGTGATATTTCCTGCCTGATCTTTAATTTCTATGAAGTAATTCCCTTCCTCTGTAAAGGATTTTCCAGAGGTAAAATCAGTATCGGCAACACTTGGTTCATTGCTTTGACTATACCCATATTTTGCTTGAGCAATTCCCTTATACCCTGTATACAACAAGTTGTCAGAATTATCTGAATAGGTAATAGTTGCATTTTTTACGACGGCATTTTGTTCTACTCCAGAAATACTAGGAGCTTGAACGTCATATCTAAAGGAGGTTGTAGTTTTATTCCCTGCCTTATCGGTGCATTCTACACTAATTACCTGAGATGTGGTAGTACTAACGCTTATTCGATAATTATTGCTATAATCCAATTGAACGAGGTTTCCATTAACTCTGACCGTATTAACTCCTGAAAGAGAGTCTGTTACATGGATGGTTTGAGCGGTATTGTAGATGCCATTTTGTTGAACACCCGATATTTGGGGAGAGCCTGTATCAATACAAAACTTGACTGTTGTAGAATTATTATATGTATCGATTGCATGAAGCTCAAAATATCCATTTTTAGTAAAGCTAGGTAATACCTTAGAACCACTTGCCGCTATGTCAGTTTTGGTATCAGTTATACTACTTGGCCACCGAGATTCATGATAATAGTAATAGACTTTAGAAAGAGCTACATTGTCCGTTACAGAAATATTATATAGGTATCGATTAAAATAAGCTCCATTGCTTATGGCTATTTGAGGAGGTTCCTCATCAAACATCAAAATTTGTCCTGTAAGAGTGTAATTATAGAAGTAACAGCTTCTCTGGTCAATATCATAGCTATATCCATCTACATATACTAGGGCTAGGGTTAGTTCAATGGTGTTGTATCCATCTTTAATAGATAGACCACTAGCTTCCTTATCAAGATCATCTCCAGTTACAGTTGTTCCATTGGCCTTTACTCGATACGTCCATCCTGTATCATATCCTGTACAATTGTGGTTACTTTGACTATTCCACCAGTCTGATATATCGTCTTTTTCATCTGATACCTCCCAGTTTAGACAATATTCATAGAAGTAGTCTCCTTCCCAACAAGTATTGTTTATCATTTCTCCCTTATCAAATTTCACATTTCCATCTCTAGTAATAGTTAAATCTAATTTTTTTATTAGTTCATCAATTTTTGGTGTACTATTAAATACTCTATCATCCCAAGAGGGGACATTGCAAGTTATATTCCAGGTCTTTAGGGTTTCTGTAGTAACAGTAACTGAAGGCACAGCCGCCTCAGCAGATGGCATATTTGTTTTTTGGATTAGTAAAAAGGTAAAGCATAAGATTGCAATCCAAACAATCTTAAGAATAAGTGGGCGCTTATTTTTTTTCATGTTTTATCTCCTTATTTAAATTTTTTTATTTTAGGTTTTCTTCTATACCCTCTAGTTCCTCAGACAAGTAAATGGTTTCTCGTTCATCTAGGCTATAAAAGGTATAGCTTTCTTTTTTTTCAGGAATACTTAACCGAATACTACCTAGGATAAATATTTTTTTCTGTTTGCATTCTTCGTCAAAAATGGGAACAAAGGTAGTTTTTATTGGCTTTTGACCGCGAATTGTGATATATCCATTGCCAGGCTTTAGGTATTGGAGCTCATCTATTGTGACTAAATCCTTTTTCGTAATAGAGGTAGTTCCTTCAAACTCTTTATTTTTTAGAGTGTTCTCGTTAATTGAGGCAGAGCGGTTGTATACAGTATAGGTTCCAAGCTGTTTTTGAAAATACTCCAGTGTGCTAAAATCATTAGATCCTAGAAAAATCTTTAAATGGCATTGGTCCTGAATGGTGATTGCATCATTTTCTCCAAACACGGATTTTAACTGAGAGTTGGCCTGTACGACGGGACATAGATAGATGTTTCTCGATCTGCATACAGCTATCCAGTTTGGAAATTTGGCTATTTTAGGCATTTGTCCAAATTCATCTAAGAAGAAGTACCATGGTCTATCTAAACTAAGATTTTCCTGCTTGGATGCTGTTGCAATCAGCTTATTGTAAATTTGAACAATAATTGCAGTAGCAAGCACATAACGAGTTGAGCTTTCATCTGGAATGATTAGAAAGATAGCAGTTGGTTTTTGAGTAATGCCGTTTAAATCAAAATCCGAGGTTTGTGTCAAATACTCTATTCCTGGATCTAAAAATTTTCTTAAATTCGTTTGGAGAGTGGAAAGATAAGAAGAAACGGTTTTTTCACTTGCATTATCTATAATCATAGAAGCATTTTCAAAAACATGAGAGGTCTGTGCATCTCGATGAGTTAAAAAGTCTATTAAATATTTAGATTGCTTATTTAAAATATTTGAAATTTGACTGATTGTAAACATATCCTTTGTGAATTTATAATTAGGGTTGGTAGAGTCCTCAAGCATCCCCCAAAGTATTGCACACAAAATACCAATGGCTCCATCTCCAAATTCTTTATTATTTCCATCTATTGGTGGAGAGAGAATCTCTGCAATCTCAACGATATACTGGCTGGTCAAATCTAAATAATTTCCGTCTTTAGTTTCTATGTAGGCATGATACATGTCCCAGATATCATCTAATATATTGATTCGAGTAGAGTTTCTCGGATTTCTTAAATTGATACAGATTACGGTATAGCCTTGTTCCTTCAAAAACTTAGAATGAGCTTCAAACAGCTCGCCCTTTACATCGTTAATTAGCATAGAAGCTTTTGTGCTGCTTCTCGCATTTGCCTGAATGGTTGGTCCTAGATAGTATAAG
Organism: uncultured Mollicutes bacterium; assembly: GCA_900540705.1. GTDB lineage: Bacteria > Bacillota_I > Bacilli_A > Acholeplasmatales > Anaeroplasmataceae > Pelethenecus. The sequence goes on along the minus strand of UQGR01000004.1, from coordinate 11,930 downwards.
GATTTTCCTGTTCCAGCTGTTCCTATAACAAGGCAGTTCATTTTTTTAAGAGTATCAATAAATAGGGTTTCGTTTCTTTTATAGGAGCGTATTACATAGCCTTCTGCTTCCTCATCCACTAAATATTTCCAGTCAATATCCTCACCTGAAGCTTTTTCCTCTATAACATACTCTTTTGTTTTTTTATTATATTTTTTAATTTTGTTTTTCTTTCCGTATAAGGCTTTTAGTTCTTTATTTGTCATAAATTCAGCCTGACCATACAGATTAGAGTCTGCACGTTCCGTTAGAGTTAGAGCTTTTTTAAACCCCAAGAGCTTTTGTATTCCTAGTTTGTAGCCGATATATACGGTAAAAGCTAGCGTTACGATTAGTGGTAAGTAGTATATCTTAATTCCCGATAAAAAAATAGCTGATAGGGTTAGTTTTTCTACTGGTGGAGATACAAAGCTCATAAAAGCTCCTATCAAAAAAACCAAAAGTAAAAAAATACCGATATCAGCTATGCATAGTAAACCAATAATTTTTCCTAGTTTTTTCATTGTCAATCCCTCTCTTTTAGGTAAGCAAGCCCAACCAAAAAAGAAGTATTGAATCATACGATTTCTCTTAAATAACGCCAGTAATGGCATATTAAAAAATAATTTAAGAGATAAAATAAAATTCTTCGTGAGTGGGCGCTTACGATTTATATATTTTCTTTATAGTTATATTATACCGATTCTTTTTAAGAAAAGCAATTCTAGATTTCAATTTTTTTATAAAGCTTTATTTTAGATTTTCAAATTAAAAGAAAGTGGGTAAAAAAATATAGTATTCAATAGATTGACAATGAGAAATATCTATGCTATTATTTTTACAACGGATAATTCCGCAAACTATGAAAGGAGAAAAACTTAAAACAAGCGCCATGAAAAATTTAATTGGGAAAGCAATGTCCAGTCCTGTTTTTCTTGATGTAACACAGGATGTTGACGGGCTTAATGAGCTGAGTGATTTAGTGAAGACTATTATTAGTATTCTCACTTGGGGCATAACTGTTATTGGTGTAATCATCGTGATTGCAATCGGATTTCAGTTTATGACTGCTCAGCAGGCAGAAGAACGGCAGAAGCTTAAGGGTAGAATGATTTGGTTCGGAATTGGAACTGGAATCGTATTTGCCTCTGCAACAATATGGACAATATTGCAAAATGTATTTATAAGTTAAAAAAGGAGCTGTTAGAAACGTTTTAGTTTCTAAACAGCTCTTTTTCATTTCGATTTGGAAGTTGCAAATTTAGAGTTTTTATTTATGGAGTTTGCTTCTTTACGTTGAAGCTTTAATGGCTTACTAGATGCAAATTTTTCTTCTAATAATATTTTTCCTGTTTCTATTTCTAAAAGGAGTGCTGATACTTGAGCATTTTCTTTTTTCAATTCTAGGATTTGAAATTTTCCTTCTTTACATTCAAACTTTTGATTCAGTAAACTGGTTAAATTTTCTTTTTCATATCTTATCTTTTGTACTTTTAATAAAAGCTCTTTTTCATTCATATATTCCTTGGACTCTGCCATTTTGTTTTTAGACCATTCTTTACATTTTTCCTCTAGAACTAAAAAATTTACAGTAGAATCTAAATAGCCAGGCAGTTTGCCGTTTTTCCAGTAGCTTGAATTTTTTTCCATGATTTTTTGTTTATATACAGCATTTGCATCACGTTTGATTTCATCTTGTATTGAATTCAAAAAAATTCTTTGTTTGTTTAATAAGTGAAGATATTGGATATCCGTACTTGTTTTATTTTGATGGGAAAAATCAATTGGAATAATTTCGCTATCTGGGACAGGAATCATATTATTGATTCTTAACTTTCCTAATAATTGTTGGTTTGAAATAATTCTTTTTATTGTAGTGGTACTAGGCTTTATATTTCCAGAAGCAGTATAATCGGTATTTGCAGGAGAAGAAAGTGGAATAAAATAATTCAATTCTGAATATTGAATTACTATTCCAATATAGGGTCTACCATAGATTCTATCTTCTTCATGGCTAGATAAGACATTCGTATCAAATTCACTTATATATTTGATGTAGTTATCACTTATATTGTATAGCTTCATATTTCCTCCCATAGCTATAAATAAAAAGATGCTTAACCTTTGGATAGTCAAGCATCTTTCATTGAACTTAAAGTTTCGCATTATATGGTAGCGAATCACCTGAACTTAAAGTATTTCTACTTCGCTTATATTATATGCTATTTTAAGTTTAAAATCAAGAAGAAGACAATCTTTTATCTTTTTTCTAGGTATTGTATTTCATTATAGTACAATTCAATCTTGGCTGTTACTCTTGTTTTATAGTCAATCATAAATAGGGCTTCTCCCTGTTTTGCAGAGGTCAAGGCATCAATCTCTGCTTGGGTTAGTCCCCCATTGTAGGAACGATATAGGTCAATGACACTATTCACATCATCTGGAAGAAGACCGAATATGGCAGAATATTGACAACCATTTAACACGGCGGTTGCTTTAGCCTTAGTTGCTTCACTTTGTCCAATAAAGTCCTTTATGTTCTGGGTGGTTACTACCATACCTCCTCCATATTTTCTTATTCTCTTAGTCATTTGACTCATAAAGGTTAAGGCAACAGGAAATTCAGGATTGATAAACTGGTGGGCCTCATCAACGACAATTTGTATATTATTGTTTAATCCTAAATCCTCATTACGTGCTTTATTCTTAATGACCTCTTGCATTAAAAACCGCATCGCCAGCAGCATCTGTCCATTGGCTACAACTGTATTATTATTTGCAAATAGGGATTGAAAATTTAATACGGTAAATTCATTTTCTAGCTTCATTGTGGTAGGACCATTCCATAGATTGGAATAAAGACCGCCATCCCTAAAATCCTCTAATGTATTTACTATTCTTCGCCAATTTATTTTATCAAAATCATAGGTTTTCGGATTTAAAAAGGCTTCCTTTGCCACCTGATATAGGTCGTCAAAGGTTGGATAGGCCTCTGCTGGCAAAACAGAAAAGTCTGTTTCATCAGTTATGTTTTTCTTAAGATAAACCATTTGAATGGCTTGATTTAAAAAGGGTCTTGCCTCCTCATCTAGGGTTGGCATAGTGATGGTGAAAAATTCCTGCAAAAATTGTCTTTGACTTTTTAATTCTCCGCTCCCTGAGGAATCATCACTTAGGGAAGGAAACACATGGAATGGATTAATTTTTCCAGAGGTGATACCACCCATATCTATCCAGTTACCTCCCAAATTGGAGGCTAAAACCTGATATTCATTTTCAGGGTCTAACGCAAAAATTTTAGTACCATTACATGCTTGCTGAAGAAGCATTTTTTTGGTAAAGAAGGATTTTCCTCCCCCAGATTTTCCTATGATAACAATATTAGAATTTGTTCTGAGGGCATGATGCTTTTTCCAAGAATCAAATATATCAAAGAAAACAGGATATCTGCTATCTCCTAGATAATCTCCATCAGGATCTAAAAATAAATGAGAGACAAAGGGAAAGGTAGCCGCTAAAGTACTTGATTGTAGGTTGATGGAAATTTTCTTTTCTAAATTTTTTTGAGGCAAATTATAGGGTTGCATAGACAGATAGGCCTCTAGCTGATGAAAGTATAGGTGATTTACATAAATGTTATTGTTTCGAATGATTTCATCTACCTTTTTACTTGCATATTCTGGATATAAAATGAAGAAGGTTACAGTATGAAGCTGTTCATTGTCCATCTTTAGCTGTTGAAGCAACAATTGAAGAGAATCTATATCATTATTAATATCTATTTTTTTAGATTCTGTTAGATTTTTTTCAGAAAGTCTACCTTGAAGTTCTATAATGGATTTATTAATGGCAGAATACTGCTTACTTTTGTCAGAGGCTTGAGAGAAGTGAAGTCTAACCTTTGTATCTGGTATTGCAAATAGCTCCCACGCCCAGGCATTTCCACATATGCTGGGGAGCCCTGTTAAAGTGGCAATTTTATAGATTTCCTCTCCGATTTTTAATTTATTCCAACGCTCATGAACTGCATTTAATATGAGATCATTGTCTTCATTAAACTCTGTATTATAAAATTGCTGATAAAAGATTTTCATATTTTGTTCGTCTACCAGCTCTGCCTCAATGCCTTCCGCTTCTAAAAGTCCTTTTATGCTTCGGCATACAGAGAGTAGTGCATCCTCATTATAGTCATAGGCTACAAAGTAAAAGGCTTCCGCTCGAACAGCCTTATCCTCATGCAGATGGGATAAAGTCATAGATACATTTTCTAGGACCTCTATTCTTTTTTTATAGCGTATTATTTTATCGCTATCTTCCGTTTGCTGGATTAAGGTTTCCCAGTATTTGATTTTTTCATTATTTTTCGCAATATAGGAAGAAAAATCAATAGGCTTTTCAATTTTAAATATAGATCCATGCTTGACCATTTTAAAAATAGTAGAAATATGGTCAATAATGGAGTCTTGAGTTTTTTCTGTTAAAATTCCAAAGTCAATTCCCTTGACTTCAACAGCCTTAGATTTTAATAGTCCTTCTGATGCATCAACTAAACCAGTAGAAGAGATTTGAATTCCGGTTGCCTCCTTAAAGGAAGAGGCTTGTATTTTTCTTTTTCTTAATCCAAAGTTTGCCATTGCAATATAATAGGTATAAGCTCTCATCTCAAATTCCACCTTTAAAAGAGAGGTAATCATAATGACAGCTAAGCAGGCAATAAGACAGTATCTGAAAATTGTATCTAGTCCTGAAAAAGCGATGATAAATAAAATTAATACATAGATGAAGCAAACTCTAAAGTCTCTAAAGGTAAAGCCTGCAAATAAAGTAGAGCTTGTTTTTGTTTTTGGGGGTATTAAGCGTATCATTTTTCTGAATCTCCTATTTTCTTTAATTTAGAATTAGATTGTCTTCTTCCAACATCTATTTGTTTTGCGAGAAGATTGTTATCCGCTTGTTGTCTAGCGGTGGTTTTTTTCGCTAATTCATTGTTGGTCGCCTCCAATCTCTCAACAGATTGAGATAGCTTTTGATTAAGCTTATGATTGGAATTCCCTTCTGATTGTTGGAACTTTCGATTTAGCTTTTGGAAGTCTTTATCTGCTTTTTCTTGATTTCTTTGAGCTCTATATAAAGATTTGTTGGCCTGATTTAAGGATTTTGTTGCAGCCTTAACTTTTTTATCCTTACCAACGGAACCCATACTTTTGGTACTAACATGTCCTAAACCAGCTTGAGCTCGTCTACTTGCTTTTTGATATAGAGTTTTTAAGCCTAACTGCATAGCCCTCCCTGGAGCTGTGGCGACATGTTTAATGTTAGACCCGGCAGTTTTAGTAGCATTTCCAATAGACTTAGCTGTCTTCACAGGATGTAAAACTGCATTCCCTGCCGTCTTTATCCCTTTTCCAGCGAGTCTTCCAGCACCATAGGCTAATCCACCTATTGTAGATAATGCTCCACCAATGAGTGGTATTTTACCAGTTGCGTTAATCCCTTTTTGTACAGCGTTGGGAGAAGAGGAGGCTTGATTTTGAGAGGTAGCTAAACTAGAAGAAGAGCCTTCGCCGCCTGCTGAATTTGTAGATAACGATGCTTTTCCACCTGAGGAATTTGTCGCTCCACTGATACTTTTACTAGTAACTCCTAACCCCTTGCTTGCTAAACCCTTAGCCATTGCTAAGGCTCCCCCACCTGCTAGAGCTAACCCTGCTCCTGCGAGTTTCATTCCTTGTCCTGCAAGCTGAGAGGTTGCCATAGAGGATAATCCTTCCTCCTGTCCTTGTTGGGAAGATATTAAGGAGGAGATTAGAGTGCTTCCTTTACAGCACATCATAGCTCCTGCAATGCACACTACTCCATACACACAGGTTAAAATCCATTGATCTTCTCCTTCAACGTTTTTTCCAGCAAAGTCAATAATATCACCAACTACACCTAATACGAGTAAAAACACATACATCGAAAGAATATTTCCCATAACGCCAAATAGCTTAGCTACCACTTTATCCTTCCAAACATTTAATCGAGAGCCACTATCCAAAGGACTGGTTCCAATCATGACTGGAGAAATGAGATATAAGATGACTATGTTGATGATTCTTTCGGCAAGTCCTATGGTTGACATTCCCAATGTCCAAAACATAATGGCAGAAACGACGATTGCAATAACATATTGAAAACTTGTTTTATCCATCCGCATAGATACTCCATTGTCAGCGAAGGAATCATAAGAGGATTGAAAGGTCAATCCCTTAAGATGTGCTCTATCATTTTTATTGAAGAGCCTAGTAAATAAAGTATTGGCAATAGAATCAGCTGCAGATGTGCTCTGGTTTATACTTTGTCCAGTAATTGAACTACTGATACTTCCTACCACACGGTATATAAGCTGACCTGTAATGAAGGTGGCAGCAATAAAAAGCGTAGGAATGAATACAAAATAGAATAGGGCTTTAAAAGAAGCAGCAAGGACCTTCTTGCTTTCGCCAGGACTATCCTTCTTCATATTTGCTTTTACCAATCCTACGCTTAGGGATAACACGAAAAAGGCTAAACCAAGGAATAAAAAAATTCCTAGTAATTTAGCCGTTATTGTATCCTTTAAAACGAGATCTAAAATGGAATAAGTGTCAGTTCCAGTTCCACTACCAGGAATTGGCTCTGCTCCGGCTAGAATTTTAAATACTCTTTCTAGCCAATAGAGTATTGTAAAAAAACCTTGAACTAAGGCATATAAGGCCTTAGATATTAAATCGAGAAATAAATCTCCTAAACCTAAAATAATCATACGAGTGGGCGCTCCTTTTCTTATTTTTATTTACTTTTTATTTTTTCAGCTCCTGCTTTTTCGTTTTGCAGCTGATTTGATTTTTGATATTCTATTAAATTTAATTTAAAGGGAATCGTAGAAGCAAAGTCCTTGTCCTGAAACAATTTCCCATCGGATAGCCGTTTTAATGTTGCAGTATCCTTTGGAAGATTTTCATTCTTTTGAATGTCTTGGATTTCATAGTTGATTTTATCATATTCAAAGCTTTTACCAATTAGGGCTTTAGGACTTTCCTGTTGATATCGAATCTTTTTATTCAACATCAGCACTTCATTTAAAGATAACCTTTGATCCATGGTGTTCTCAAAGGAGTTTTCTTGATATTTTGATATGTAGGGCGTTAAATCCCAAGTATCCTTTAAATAGCTAGCGTCAATTTTTTTAACCACTTTTTCTAGCTTGGGAACTTTTTTCTTTAACTGCTCAACTGCGTGAACAAATTGTTCTGGAGTTAATTCATTGTCTGAAATATAGACCGAACCCTGCTGTCTTTCAAAGCCCAGCTCATGCATAGCGTTATAAATCTCTGTATAGGGCTTAGACCGATAACTATAATGTTCATCTATTTTGTCTGTATCCAAATCAAAATGGATAGCTCTTTGTTCCTTTAGATTTCCTTTTTTATTTTCAAAGCTTAGAAATTCCTCTGCCGTCATTTCTTCACGGAAGAAGGGGTTAAGGTCAAAAACTGCATTTTCCGCTGTGGCAGTAAAATGATTTGTACAGGGCTTTAGCCAGGGGTGCTTTGTTAGTAAAGTATCAAGGTCGTCTAGAATTTCCGTTTCATTTTTGGGGTTTTCAGAGAACCAACTGGATTGTTGTCGTTTTTCATAACCAATGCTTTCTAGACTTTTTCCTAGCTCCTGATAAGCATCTAAGGGGCGGTCCCCAAATCCAGCTTTTTTTAGTTCCTGTTGATGTAAATCGAAATTTAAGAAAAATCTTTCTTTAATGTTTTGTGGGCGCTTATTTTCTTTATTCATCTTTTTTTACCATTTCCCACTTTTTTTGGCTGTCTCTATTGCACTGCCACAATATTGTAAAGAATCTGGATTGGATTTGTCTTCTTTCCATAAATCCATCTTTTTACAGCAATCCTTAAACCATTGTTGTTTAATCAAATTACTATATACTAGGCCAATATATGCTAAATCTTTATTAGAGCCAGTACCTCTATATATGATGTGGCCTTCCTCTACCAGTTCCTTAACTAATCCCGCTTGCTGTAAACCATCACAGATGATTTGTACAGAATTTGTAAAATTATAACCATTACTTTCTAATATATCTTTATTTATTTCTATCTCAAGCTTTAATATTAAACTGTTATTCATATCAATACCTCTTTCTTTTATTTTTTTAAAAGCTTTACTAAGTAAAAGCATTTTTAAGGAAAATGAAAACTTTTTTGCAACAAATATGTGAAGAGAAGAACCAACCTATTCATAAGGCAATTCCTCCTCAACTTCTTTATCCCATTCATCTTCTAGAGAGTCTTCATCATCGTCGACTAAAGTCATAATATCAGGAACATTCACAAAACAATTTAAGCTTCCTTCATAAGAAATTTCTAAAATTAGCTTTTGAACTTTGTTATTCTTTATGACAAAATAGTCCTTTTCCTCTAATTCATAGGAAAGCATCTGGGGATTTTTCACGCCAGAGCCAGAAGATAAAAATTCAATTTTTCCAAAATCGGCTGTATGTTTTATGTTAAAAATGGTTGTCGTGTATTCCCATAAAAAATGGATAGTAACATTTGTGGAAATATCCGAATAAAAATTAAACTCTATTAACATGATGGTTTCAGATTTAAGCTCAGCTTTTTCTGAGGTGGTAAAAATAAATTTTTCGTAGCCTTTAAGCTCTACGTTTGATCCAGTAGAAAGCTGGTCCTCGGTTTTGTCAGATAAAATACCTACGTATTCTTTAGATAGGATTTGATCCTGACAACTGCATAATAAAAAAATGCAGAAAATACTTTGCAAAAAAAGATTTAATTTTTTGAGTGGGCGCATGAATTTTTCTCCTTTGTTTTGGTTTTAGATGAAGAGGGGATGCATGGTTTAATATAGTAGGCATTACTATCCCTTGTCACCTATCTAATTTGTATTCATTATATCAAAGCTGTTTTAATGTGTCAATGTTACGCTTCATTCTAATTGTAATCAATTATAGGTTGATGTCAGTTTTTGTCACAATATGTTTAAATTTTTTGGCGTATGACGGATGGAAACAAAATGTTACATTTTTTTTGTAAAATCCTTGACTTTTCCGGGGGGGGGGGTATTATAATAAACGAGTCTTTAAATCAACGTTTCATGAGTAAAATGGGAATTGTTTGAAAGAAAAGACAAACAAAAAAAGCACTTATTTCGATGACCATAGAGCTACAGAACTCAAAACAAGCGCCCACTCGTAAAAAAACTGTAACTCTATGGGGGTGCTAAATTTCACCCAAATAAATGCTTTTGCGTAACCTATTATACACCTTTTTCTATAAAAGTCAATTTAATTCACTTTAAAATAGATTTTAGATGCCAGATTTTTAAATCTGGTTTTTTATTTTGATTTTAGTCTTTTTTTACCTGCCCCAGTAATAAAATTATATAGAGTGTTGGGAGGATGAAAAATGAATTATGTCTTTCTTTGGAATATAGAAAATCAAAAGCTTATACCCATATTGGGTGAATCCGTATTGTACTATATGCTAGCAGCATTTCGAGGGATACCTGCTTATAAATATGTTTGCACGTATGATAATGCTAAGGATACAGAATTAGAAGTTGATGCCAAGTATTTAGATTTGGAAGGCATATCTCAAACCCTACTTGATCTTGTAGATGCTTCTGGGTACTCTGTTTTTATATCCAAGAATATGCCTTTATTAGAAGAGAGCGTTGTATGTAAGATAATTCAAACGCATTGTAAACAAAACAATAAAATTACAATTGTAAAATCAAAAAACAAAGGGGATAAAATAGGAAGCTTTATTTGTATAAAAAATTCTTATTTAAAACAAATCCTTGAGACGAATGAATTCAATCTTTTTGATTTTCTGCTTAATAAAATTTTTAAAGATAAAAAAAAGAAAACCTTATATATAAAAGAAACTATGGATTTTCAAGCTATAGTAGATAATCAAGATTTAATGTATATAAAAGAAATTCTAAGAAGAAGAATCCTCCAACGTCATATTCAAAATATGGTGTTTATTGAAAATGAGAATACCATTACCATTGGACCTCGTGTAAGAATAGAACGTCAGGCTGTTATTAGACAAGGAAGTATTATTTTAGGAGATTCATTTATTGACCGATCGGTTATCGTTGGTCCTTATTCAGAGTTGGTAAATGTTTATATGAAGGAGTATTCTAAAATTATACATAGTGTGGCCTATGATTCAACGATTGGAGTAGGAGCTTCGGTTGGACCCTTTGCTCATCTTCGCATGCATAGTATTGTTGGAGATGAGGATAGAATAGGAAATTTTGTGGAATTGAAAAATACTTGCTTAGGAAGAAAAACCAATGTTAGTCATTTAACCTATCTGGGAGATACCGTCTGTGGGAATGGAGTTAATTTTGGTTGTGGGGTTGTCACAGTCAATTATGATGGAAAGCTAAAGCATAAGACGGAAATTGGTAACAACGTTTTTATTGGATGCAACAGCAATCTAATTGCCCCAATTCAAATTGCAGATCATTGTTATATCGCTGCTGGGTCAACAATTACAAAGAACCTAAAAGAAAATGATTTTGCCATTGCCAGAGCTTCACAGATTATAAAGGAGGGATATGCTTTAAAGTATGGATATAAGAAAGCTTAAGAAAAAAAGAAAGGAACTATGTACATGAAATATTTTGGTACAGATGGAATTAGAGGAAAGCCAAATGAAAATTTAACCGTAGATTTGGCCTTGGCAGTTGGGAAAGCCTTGCGATATTTGGGATGTAGGAATGTTATGATTGGAACCGATACAAGAGTATCTAAGGATATGCTTGCGAGTGCTGTGACTGCAGGTTGCTTGTCCGTTGGTTTAAATGTATATGATTTAGGTATTGTTTCTACCCCAGCTTTACTCTATCTTACACAACAGGAAGAAATGCTGGGGGTTATGATAACTGCTTCTCATAATCCTTATCAAGATAACGGAATTAAGCTAATGAAAGATGGTTCAAAGCTTACCCCTCAAGAAGAAAAGTTGATAGAAGCTAAATTAGAAGAAAATGGCACTTATCTAGTGGAACCTGGACAATACTTTTGGAGTCCTGAGAAAAAAGCTATCTATTTAGAATTTTTAAAAAAACATGCCTATAAGACAAATTTAAAAATTGTCATAGATTGTGCGAATGGGGCCACTACGGAAATAGCTCCAAATATCTTCACCAAGGTGACGAGTCATCTTAAAACAATTGCCTGTGAGCCGAACGGTTATAATATTAACTTAGAATGTGGTTCAACGCATTTAGAAAAGCTTAGAAAAACAGTGTTAGATTACCACTATGATATTGGTTTCGCCTATGACGGAGATGGTGACCGAGTTTTATGTGTAGCTAGAAGTGGAGATATCATTGATGGGGATCACCTTGTTTATTTGATTGCTAGATATTTAAAGGACAAGAATCAACTACCAAATGATATGGTTGTGTTTACAATAATGAGTAATTTAGGGTTAATTAAAGATTTAGAGAAAAAAGGTATTAAGGCTATAGAAACCTCAGTAGGAGATAAATATGTTTTACAAGCAATGGATACTTATCATTTGATGGTCGGCGGTGAAAACAGTGGTCATATCATTGTAAAAAATTTATTTTCCTCTGGAGATGGTATTTTAATTTCTTTATTTATATTAAAAATTTTAGAGGAAACCAAAACCTATTTTACAGATTGGTTTAAGGATATCCCCTTTTATTATTCTAATATGCTCAATAGGACTGTGAAAAATAAAGAGAAGGTTCTTAACCATCCCTTAATCCTGAGAAAAACCGAAGAATTTAAAAATGACTTTTGTCAAAATTGTAAAATAATCATTAGGGCTTCTGGAACAGAGGATGTAATTCGAATTATGTGTATGGCTCAG